>NZ_JBSGBY010000542.1:0-5847 GCF_053601505.1 Nocardia sp. NPDC004722 | reverse complement strand
CGACCCTCGACTTCGCCGTCAAGCTGGCCAAGCGCGGCAAGCGGGTGTGGCTGCGCTACGTGCTGGTCCCCGGCATCACCGACGGCCCCGCCCACCCGGTCTCCTACACCGACCGAGTCCGCCCGTTGTCCGAATCCGACCCCGCCTTCATCTACCAGCACGCCGAAACCTGGGCCACCCTCACCCAGTCCGAGGCCCTGGACCGCGCAGCCACCCTCCGCGCAGACAACGAAATCGACTACGAATCGACCACTTTCACGTTGTCCTCCACCGGCCTCCCGGCGATCCACGAATTCCTGGCCTCCGCCACAGCCGGCGCCCTCTCCGTCCTCCCCTCCGGCGACCTCCCCGCCGACCTGGAAGACGGCGAAGTAACCCACTGGTTCACCGTCGAAGGCGACCCGGTAGACGAAGCAGGCGAAGACATCCGGATAGTCCCGGGCAGTTGACCCGAACTCGCCGGGGACGAACGACAAATGTTCGTCCCCGGCGAGCCGGTGCCGCTATCGATCTAGCGTCGGCATATGCACATGCCCACTTCCGATCGCTGGACAGCAGCCGATCTCGATCACCTTCCCGAGAACGGACTCAGGTACGAGATCCTGAACGGCCAGCTCGTCGTCAGCGCCGCGCCGAAGCCGATCCATCAGCGGTTGGTATCCAACTTGGGACGGGTACTCGAGGATGCGCTACCCGACGGACTCTTCATGATCCCCGGTGTAGGTGTGCTCATCGGCGAAGACGAGCCGATTCCGGATCTGCTGGTGTGTGCGGGGCCGATTCCATGGGACGACCGGGGTATACCTGCTTCGCAGGTGCGGCTGGTAGTAGAGGTCGTATCGCGGTCGACGGCCGCGATGGACCGCCGGATCAAGCCGGATCTCTACGCGGAAGGCGGGATTCCGAGTTTCTGGCGGCTCGAGACCAATCGATTCAAGGGACAGCTTGCAGACGAATCGCTACCGGTCCTTTTCGCATATGCCCTTGGCGAGGCCGGCGAGTATGAGTTGGTGCGGCGTGCGGGCGCGGAAACAAAGATCACTCTGCACAGCCCGTTCGAAGTGAACATCGACCTCGCGACCGTCCTGCCGGAGCGCTATCGCCAGCAGCCCCACGAATAGTGAATTCGTGGATGGTCGAAAAATTATGGGGCGCTGTTAGTTTCGAGGGATGATCTCTCCTCGGTTGATGTCCCGTCGCTGCGCCGTGTCTGTGGGGGTCGGGCTGGCCACGCTTGTTGCGGTTCCGCTCTCGGCGGGTCCGGCCACTGCGGCCGATCCCTGGTGCACCACCGACATGTTGAGCCTCACCGCCCGCCTCCGGCCGGACAGCGACAGCACCGGGCAAGGCAGCCTCGGGCTCATTCTCACCAACACCGCCTCGCAACCCTGTGTCACCGAAGGCTTCCCGGGCGTGGATCTGCTCGGCCCCGACGATCCGGCCTACGGCTCCACCTACCACCTTCCCCGCCAATCCGCCGCCACCCAACCCTTGACCCTCGCACCGGGCCAGTCCGCGGAGAGCGACATCACCTACCTCCCCGGTGGCCCCCAAGGCTGGTACCCGAACACCATCCTCCTCACCCCACCCGACACCACCACCCAACTGAACACCCCATGGCCCCAAGGCATCAGCGTCCTCCGCCAAGACGCCGCCACCCACCCCGGCACCTTCATCGGCCCCCTCCAACCCTCCTGACCCCACCCGGCATTCCAAGATCGGGAGCTCTCATCGCGGATGACCTTGGCGGATTTCCGCCAGCTTGTGGAATGGTCGTCGCCATAGCGTGGGGGACATGACAGTCGACAACAGAAGCATTGTGCAAGGGGCGTGGCGGGCCTTCGCGGAGCATGATGCCGAGCTGATCGGGGCGTTCTTCACCGCTGATGCCGAGTGGCTGGCACCGGCCGGCAACGCGACCGCGGTGGCGCTGAACGCGCCCAGCCATATGGTTGGGCGCGAGGCGATTACGCGGTTCATCGCCGACGACTTCCGACGCTTGTTCGTCGGCGATGTCGTGGTGGACTTTCACGGCTTCTACGCCGACGGGGATCGAGTGATCGTGGAGGAGACGATGAGCGCCACGCTCGCGAACGGCAACCGCTACCGCAACGACTACTGCTTCGTCTTCGAGTTGCGCGACGGCCTGATCCACCGAGTCCGGGAGTACATGGACACCGCCCGCGGTCACCGCGACGTCTTCGCCAACTGACAGTTCAAGATCAGGAGCACTCAGCGCGGAATTTTGTCCGCTTTCCCTCGCTGAGTACTCCCTGACTTTGTCGCCGACTGCGCGCCCTAAGGTATGCGGGGTGAGCTTCAGGGGGGATCGCTCGTAGTGGTGTCGGTCCATCGGTCGCCGGACTGAGCAACCTTATAAGCGGCAATAGCGTGCGGAATTCCGCGCACTGCTAGGCGGATCTCAAGCACCTGGTCGGAGACTGGATACCGTGATGTCAGCGCCGCGCTGGGCAAACCACGTCTGCAATTCGGCACCACCCCGAAGCTCCGCAGTGCCCGATCCAACGTTCGCAGGGCCGTACACGCTGCCATAGGCGCCGTCGACCTGGCACCCGGCTAGGCGCGCATCGGTGAGGTCGGTGCAGTCGAATGCGCAACGCCGCAGATCGGCTCCCCGCAGATCGGCCTCGAACAGTCCCGTGTCGTGCAGCGCAGCGTCACGCAGATCCGCGAACAGGAAAACTGCTCCGGCGAAATCGGCGCTCTGCAACCGCGCACCCCGAAGGGTCGCGCCCGCAGCGTTGCAACCTCGCGCCTGGACAGTGCGCAGCTCGGCTGAACTCAAATCGGAATCGCACAGGTCAGCAAGCAACATCCACGCGCCGTAGAGATCGCAGCCGACGAGCCGCACACCTCGCAAAATGGCCTCGCTCAATTCGGCGTGCTGCAGGTCCATCCCGGACAAGTCCGCACCCGAGAAGTCCAGGCCTCCGCCGGCTAGGAGCGCGGCCACCGTCCGAGGCGCGTCCGGGTCCTCGGGCAGATTTCGGAGGTAGACCTCGAGCGCGGTACGAGCGGCCGGGTCGCCCGGCCATTGATACACCCTTCGTCCTGGCTGCGGGGTCACAGAGCCAATAGGACCATCAACGATGTCGCTGCCGCAGGAACCGTGGCACGTGTCGGAACAGCCTTAACCGGGAATAGAGTGCGTTCTCTGGCTTTAGGCCTTGCTCGGTCGGTTGGTTAGTGAAGACCTCGCCCAAGGACGATCGGGACATCGAAAGTGTCCAGCGGTAGCGGGCATCCCAAGATCGTCATGAGCAGTCCCGGCTGATCGGCATCGGGCTGCTGCTCGATGCTCGGGCCGTTTGCGGGGCCGACGAGGCCGAGATGGTGCAGAAGTACGACGGTGGCGGTAGCCGCTGCGCGAGCATGCTCCTTTCCCGCCGGCCAGCAGCGTGCCGCCAGCCCGTCTCCTCGACGGTGAATCCGTGCACGGACAGATATGTGCGGCTGCGTTCGGAAATCCGTGCGTAGAGCCATATTTCAGCCGGTGTCAGATCGAGGCGGGCGTATCGGTGAGACGGCTCGTCCGATACCTGGAATTCCAGTCGGAGGCTATCCGGCCCTGCACCGAGCGCCAGCATCGCGAAGTGAACATCTCTCAGCAGGTTGGCTAGAACGCCTCGCAGATGGCGAGGCGTATAGACAGTCCAACCTTCGTCCGGAGTGCTGCCGCCCTCTCCGTTACGACCCGTCCAGATATCGACAATGGTGTAATCGTCTGCGTCCGTGTCTGTTTGGTCTTCCGCGTCGGTCACGTACCTGTCACCCTCGGTGAGGAACTCCAGGTAGACATCTTGATGTTCCACTCGTACCACCGACCGTCGGCGTCGGACTCCGCGGAACAGATCATCAGACTCAGGTCACCCCGGCCGGTGAGTTCGAGCCGACGAAGCACGTCACCGTCGGGGTTCTCCCACCACACTTGTATACCCGCGTATCCGCAGTAGAAGGAGGGCTCGCCCCAGTGCGTGATCACGAGATCGAGGTAGTGGCGGAACAGTTCGGGGGCAATGACCGCGACATCTATCGACAGCCTGACCCACCGCCCACCGTCGAACAACGGGATCCGCTGAGCGGTCTTGCCGAACGGATCGCTGTCTTGGAAGATCGCTCCACCAGAAGGACTGCCGGGGATATCCACCTCGGTGAAGCGGGCGTCGCTCATGGAACTCACGAACGGACAGTACCGACCCTCCGCCCCTGATGAGCCTCACTAACTACCTTGGAGGCAGCGATACGACAGCCCTCCATCGGCGTGCCGAGAATCCGCGCATCGGCACTATGGTGCGTGCGGAGATGGCTGGTCGTCGGTCTGCTTTTGTTCGAGTGCTTCCAATCCGGCGACGGCTGGTCCGATCAAGCCGAGGAGGATGACGATGACGCCGATGATGTACCAGACGATGCTGCTGTGGCTGTTTTGCGTATGCATGTCGGAAGTGGAGCTGGCGTGATTGCCTTGCAAGCAGGTGTCGCCGGCTTTCATGGCTGATCCCGCGCAGACCGGATCCTGATGTCCGATCGTGTAGCCGAGGACCAGTAGCGCGATACCGATGCCGATGACTGCGATCCCTCCGAAGAGCCAGCGCCACTTCGATGCGGACGTGTCGGACATGACGAGTTCCCCCTTCTCGGTTCGGATCCCCTGCACTAGGTCGGGGATTCCGCCACAGAGGATGCCATCGGGGCTGCTCATCGCGCGAGTCGAATATCGCGATGTTGCCGCCGCCGAAGTTGCGCGGGAGGTGGCGCGAATCTTCGGCGGCTGACAGGGGATTCGGTTACATGGGGTAGATGGCGTGTTTGCGGGGGTTGAATTCTGGTTTGACGGGGGGTTTGTCGCGGAGGAGGTGGAGGGCTGCGCGGATTTCCAGGCGGGTGCGGGAGGGTTCGATTACGGCGTCGATGTAGCCGCGTTCCGCCGCTATCCAGGGGGTGGCGACGGTTTCGTTGTATTGGTTGATGAGGTATTCGCGGGCCGCTGCGCGCTGATCCTCAGGGAGAGCCGCCAATTGGCGTTTGCCGAGTAGGTCTACCGCGGATTCTGCGCCGATGACGGCGATTCGGGCGGTGGGCCAGGCGAAGCTGATGTCGGCGCCTACCTGGCGGGCGCCCATCATGCCGTAGGCGCCGCCGTAGGACTTGCGGACTACCAGGTTGATGATGGGGACGGTGGCCTCGATGATGGCGCGGGGGGTGCGGCCGCCTCGGATGATGACGCCCGCGGCTTCCTCGGCGAGGCCGGGGAGGACGCCGGGGGTGTCGGCGACGAAGATCAGGGGGATGTTGAAGGCGTCGCAGAGGCGGATGAAGTAGGTGGACTTGTCCGAGCAGGCGGCGTCGATCGAACCGCCCAGGACGAGAGGCTGATTGGCGATCACGCCGACCGGGTAGCCGTCGACGCGGGCGAAGCCGGTGATCAGGTTGGGGGCGAAAGCGGCTCGGATCTCATGGAATTCGCCGTCGTCGAACAGGCGCAACAGGATCTCGTGCATGTCGTAGCCGGTGCGATCGGAGTCGGGGATGATCGTGTCCAGCTCGAGGTCGTAGGCGGTGATCTCCGGTTCCAGACCGGGATTCACGATCGGCGGCTGCTCCAGGCAACTGGTCGGCATGTAGCTGAGGTAGTTGCGGGCCCACTCGTAGGCCTCCTGCTCGGTGTCGGCCACGTGATGCAGGGTGCCGCGTTCGGCCTGCACCTTCGCGCCGCCGAGATCCTCGGCGCTGACGTCCTCGCCATTGACCGCCTTGATCACGTCCGGCCCGGTGACGAACATGTAGGAGTCCTTGGTGCCGATCAGCACATCGGTATTGATCGGCCCG
>NZ_JBSGBY010000541.1:0-5858 GCF_053601505.1 Nocardia sp. NPDC004722 | reverse complement strand
CGCGGCCCCGCCGACGAGGATGCCGTCCAGCGAGGCGAGGGCGGCGGTGGCGGCGGGCTCGTCGAGCGCCTTGATCAGCTGGGTGGGGACCAGCGAGGTGTAGCGGCGCGGGCCGCGCATGCTCGCGATCGCGCCGACCAGCGCCTCGGGGAGGAAGCCGCCGGAGACGTCCAGCATGGTCGGTTCGGTTCCGGCCAGAATGCTGCGCAGCAGCACCTGGATGCCCGCGATGTGATGGGTCGGCAAGGCCAGCAACCACTGGCCGGGCCCGCCCAGCCGCTCGTGGGTGGCATCGCCGCTGGCCCGCAGATTGGCCGCGGTGAGCATGGCGCCCTTGGGGTTTCCGGTGGTGCCGGAGGTGGTGACCACCAGGGCCACCTCGTCGTCGATCTCCTCGCCGGGCCGCAGGCTACCGCTCAGCCGCTGGGCTTCGCGGCGGTCGGCGGTGGGAACCGGGAGCCAGGCGGGGCCGTTGCCCTCCAAGGCTTCTCGGAGATGCGGCAATACTTCGCCCACCGCTGCGCCGGTGGGCATGGGAAGAATTCGGAGGGTATTGCTCACGTTCGCGATCGTGTCATTCCGTGGGGTGGCGGCGCGCGGAGGGGTCGGCGCCCGGTTGTCGATGCTGCTGGGTCTCGTGCGGTCAGTCGGACGTCGGTGTCGCCAGCGGCCATCCACCGGCTGCGAGCCTGGAGGCCACCCGAGCGATATCGTCCTCGCCGGGCTGCTCCTTGGCAACTCGGGCAATCGCCGCCTCGATGTCGGCGCGGTCGATGTCGGAGGCGGCCACCCGGTCGCGAATCAGCTCCTCCACGATGAGGTGTACCTCGTAGTCGGTGAGCCGTCGATGTAGCACCGCCAGCAGCGCCACATAGTCCGATTGCGGAATACCCTGCGGGTATCCGGCTTTCAACCACGCCAGCACCTTCTGCAGCACGTTGGTGCGCGGCGGCGGGCTCGGGATCGGTTCGGGGGTGCTCACGAGCGTGCCTTTCGATGAGGCGGCGTCACGCGCCGAGCAGGTGAATTCCAAGTCGGGTGGCCAGGAAGTCCTTGGCGATGTAGAGCACACCGAGGACCACCGCGATCATGACCACTCCGAAGCAGAGCGTCGACACGGCCAGCGCCACGGTCCGGGTGGAACCGGTCGCGCCATCGTCCACCTGGGCGCGGAAGCGGATACCGGCCGCGAACACCGTGGGCAGTCCGGCTCCGAAGATCAACGCGGCCAGCGTCACTCGCCACAGATCGGTGAGGTTGTGCAGGAAGTTGTGCATCCGGTCCTCCTAACCGATTCCGACGGTGTCGTCTTTGCGGCCTGCCGCGGTGTCGTTCTTGGTGGTGGGAGCAGGGGTGTCGTCCCAGTCGTCGGTGACGTTGTGCGAGTTCACCACCGCGCGCTTGGACCGCAGCCAGATCAGCGTGGCCATGACGATCAGCAGCGCGAACACCACCAGGACACCGGCGGTGCCGCCGATGCCGTTCAGCAGCGCCCAGCACAGTCCGCCCACCACCGCGGCCAGCGGCAGCGTCAGCACCCAGGCGGTGGCCATCCGGCCCAGCACGCCCCAGCGCACCTCCGCGCCCGGCCGCCCGATGCCCGAACCGAGGATGGATCCGGTGACCACCTGGGTGGTGGACATCGGCAGGCCGAAGTGCGCCGAGGTCAGAATGATCGCCGCGCTGGTGGATTCGGCGGCGAACCCCTGCGGCGGCACGATGTCGACCAGGCCCTTGCCCAGCGTGCGAATGATGCGCCAGCCGCCCACGCAGGTGCCCGCCGCCATGGCGACGGCACAGGCGACGATGACCCAGAGCGGGATCTGATCGGTGGGCTTGGCGGTGCCGTGCGCGATCAGCGCCAGGAAGATGATGCCCATGGTCTTCTGCGCGTCATTGGTGCCGTGCGCCAGCGAGACCAGGGAGGCGGTGCCGATCTGCCCCCAGCGGAAGCCTTTCGACACCGTCTTCTCGTTGCTGCGCTGCGTGATCCGGTACACCACCCAGGAGGCGGTGGCGGCCACCAGCGCGGCCACCACGGGGGACAGCACGGCCGGAATGATGATCTTGGCGAGCACGCCGTCGCTGCCGCGGGCCCAGATCACGCCGTGCCAGCCCAGCGCGGCGATGGTGGAACCGATGATCCCGCCGAAGAGCGCGTGCGAGGAACTCGACGGCAAACCCAACAGCCAGGTGAACAGATTCCACAGAATGCCGCCGACGAGACCGGCGAAGACGATGTCGAGCAGCGCCCGCCCGCTCACCTCCGAGAGGTCGACGATGCCCTTCGCGACCGTCGCGGCGACGGCGACACTGAGGAACGCGCCGATGAGATTCAGCGCGCCGGACAGGAGTACGGCGGTACGGGGCTTGAGCGCACCGGTCGCAATGGAGGTGGCCATCGCGTTCGCGGTGTCGTGGAATCCGTTGGTGAAGTCGAATGCCAAGGCTGTGCAAACAACGATCAGCAGAACGAGCAGTTCGGCAGACACACCGATCAGTCTGCGCTATACCCTTTACGCTCCGTTAACCGGTGCCCCCCGACGTATTTCACAGTTACCTTCGTGCTAAGGAGCCGACCCGCCCTTCGATGCGGTCCGGCGCGGCGTCCTCAGTCGCCCCGAATGTCGCGCCGGATCGGGTGATTCGCCGGAATCTCCACGAAGACCAGCGGCACCCCGTCGGGATCACGCACCCACATCTCGATCAGCCCCCACGGCTCTTGTTTCGGTGCGCGGTCGATCGCCACGCCGCGCAGCGCGAGTTCCGCGGCGGTGTCGCCACAATCACGCACCTGCAACCAGATGGCCCCGGCGAACCCGGCGGGCGCATCCTCGCCGCGCCCGTGCCCGGCCACCTCGATCAGGTTCTGCCCCGCGAAAAAGACCGTCCCGCCCGGATACTCGCGGGCAATGGCCAGCCCGAGCGCGTCGCGATAAAACCCCAGCGTCAACTCGTAGTCACGCGGCCGCAGGATGACCCGACTGCTCAGTATCTCCATGAGTGCAGCATGACAGCTTGCTGTTTGCCGCATGCGCGGGTTCGGGTGCTCAGAAGTAGTACGGGTACGGCTTCCAGTCGGGCTCGCGCTTCTGCAGGAAGGCGTCGCGGCCCTCGACCGCCTCGTCGGTCATGTAGGCCAGGCGTGTGGCCTCACCCGCGAAGAGCTGCTGACCGACCAGTCCGTCGTCGGTGAGGTTGAAGGCGTACTTCAGCATCCGGATGGCCTGCGGCGACTTGCCGAGAATCTCGGCACTCCACTCCAGCGCCACATCCTCGAGCCGCTCGTGATCCACGACCGCGTTGACCGCCCCCATCTGATGCATCTCCTCGGCGGTGTACGGCCGCCCCAGGAAGAAGATCTCGCGAGCGAACTTCTGCCCCACCATCTTCGCCAGGTAGGCGCTGCCGTACCCGGCGTCGAAGCTGCCCACGTCGGCGTCGGTCTGCTTGAACCGCGCGTGCTCGCGCGAGGCGAGGGTGAGGTCGCAGGTGACGTGCAGGCTGTGCCCGCCGCCCGCGGCCCAGCCGTTGACCAGCGCGATGACCACCTTGGGCATGAAGCGGATGAGCCGCTGTACTTCCAGGATGTGCAGCCGCCCCGCGCGGGCCACGTCCACGGTGTCGGCGGTCTCGCCGGAGGCGTACTGGTAGCCGTTGCGCCCGCGGATGCGCTGGTCGCCGCCGGAGCAGAAGGCCCAGCCGCCGTCCTTGGGGCTGGGCCCGTTCCCGGTGAGCAGGACCGCGCCGACATCCGGGGTCATGCGGGCGTGGTCGAGGGCGCGGTAGAGCTCGTCGACGGTGTGCGGCCGGAAAGCGTTGCGTACCTCGGGGCGATCGAAGGCGATCCGTACCGTGCCCTGCTCGATGTGCCGGTGGTACGTGATGTCGGTGAGGTTCTCGAATCCCGGAACGGGCCGCCACAGCGTCGCATTGAAGGTCACGGGTCTGAACATACTGTTTCGCTTTGCGCCGCGTGGAAGCCCCACCGCAGTTCGGCGCGGTGTTTTGTGCGTCACGTCGCGACCGCTGCGGCGGAATTCGGCCACCGGACAAGCGCGCTGATTGTTAGCGGATGGGGTTGCCGGATGGTGCGATCGGTCGCTTGCTACTCGCCGTTGATGAACTGGGACCGAACGGTTGCCGAAAGTGAAACGCTGCCAATCGATTGCGGAGGGCTTACAGTGCTGTTGCTGCCGCGGCAGTAACAGCACGTTGGCATCGGTGTTCGGGGAAGCCGATGCGTATAGTTGCGTGCGCTCGTTCATCGAAAAACTATCCGGAGGAACCTGAAAGTGGTTGCAGCACTGTCTGAATCCCTGCTCGATGACGCCAAGCGTCCGGCCTTCATCGCCGACGCCGTGAAGGTTCTGGATGAGGAGGTGTCGGACAAGGGCGGCGCGTCGGGCCTCGTCGTCAAGGGCGGCTACGCCGCGATCAAGAAGGTCAGCCCCTCGATCGTGGGTGACGCGCTGGAGTCCTTCGCGCCCAAGTTCGTCGAGCAGCTGGAGCCGTACTGGGCGGAATACCAGAACGGTGGCTCGGGATCGTTCGCCGATCTGCTGGCGTCCAAGCAGGACGAGGTCGCCGACGCGCTGCTGTCGGTGACCGACGCGCGGGCCGAGGCGTCCTCGCGCCCGGCGCTGACCAAGGTCTACAACTCCATGCGCTCGTCGGCGAAGAAGCATGTCGCCGAGGCTCTTCCGCGCCTGGGTGACCTGGTCCAGAAGCACGCTGGTTAATTAGACCGACCGGTTCGCGGCCCGGCGAGGGGCCGCGAACAGTCACCGATGGTCGCCGACAACGCGACCCGGCGGTGGCCGCGAATGCCCGTGGAGGTGGTTCCCGGGCACTCGCGCCCCGCATTCGGGGTGTCCCGAATTCAGCCCTGGGACTTGCCGACTCGCCAGTACCCGGTGAAAGTGATGTCCGCCTTGGGGATCTCGCGTTCCTGCGCCAACTGCCGGCGCACTCCCGCGGCCAGCTTCTGCTCGCCCGCGATCATGGCGTAGACGCCCCGTCCGGGCAGGTCCGCCGCCCGTACCGCCTCGGCGGCCAGCGCCCCGACCTCACCGTGCGCGTCCTCGCGCACCAGCCAGTTCACCTGCACGCCCGCGGGTTCGCCCAGTTCCTGGGCGTCGTCCGCGTGCGGGATCTCGATATACGCCGCGCCCTTCGTGCCGCGCGGCAGTGACCGCAGCACGCCGCCGATGGCGGGCAGCGCGCTCTCGTCGCCCACCAGCAGGGTCCAATCACTGTGGTCGGGAGCCTGATACATGATGCCCTCGTCCAGCAGCCCGACCTTGCCGCCCGGGGTGGCATTGTTCGCCCACGCCGAGGCCGGGCTGTCGTCGCCGTGCGACACGAAGTCGATGTCGATCTCCGCCGTGCTGCCGAACTCCCCGAAACCGGCGGCGCGGTAGTCGCGCACGGTGTAGTTGCGCGTCAGCGGCCGATGCTCCTTGCCCATCATGAGGTACTGCGCGTACCAGCCGAGGTTGCTCGCGGAGGTGGGCAGTTTCAGGCTGCCGTCGCGGCCGGGCATGAACAGCCGGAACCACTGGTCGAATCCCATGGCGGTGAATCCGGCCAGTCCCGGCCCGCCGAGGGTGACGCGCACGAAATTGGGACTGATTCGTTTGCTGGCCAGGACTTCCGCGGTGAGGATTTCGCGGTGTTCGGGCTTGACATACTTGCTGCGCTTCGCCATTCGCTTAGGTTAGCAAAGCCTAACTTGCCACGACAGGTGTGAGCGGGGCGACGCAGCGCGGATGATCGCTGTCTGGGAGGCTGGTGGCGTGAATCCTTCGACTGCACAGGCGCACGTCGTCGTCGACGAGCTCGCCCGCGGCGGAGTG
>NZ_JBSGBY010000540.1:0-5863 GCF_053601505.1 Nocardia sp. NPDC004722 | reverse complement strand
GTCGAGGGCGTCGGTCTGGGCGGTGGCCTCGTTCGCGCCGGGACCGGTGGCCACGGCCGCCGCGCCGATGAAATCGCCCTTGGACAGGGCGTCGTTCATGCGCTGATGCGCGGCGCGCCAGCGGTCCAGGGCGGCCGTCGCGGTCTGCACCTCGGTCGCGCCGGGTTTGTCGGATCCGTAGCCGGACAGGATGTTCCGCAGCTTGCCGATGGCCTGGTCGTAGGTGCGGTCGTAGTCGGCGCTGGTGTCGCGCCGCACCAGCTTGAGGGTTTCGGCGGTGCGGGCCTGCTGGGCCAGGATGCGGCTCTGGGTGAGCGCGGTCGTCGGGATGCTGCCCGCGTCGCGGGCGTGCGTGGTGTCTACGGCCGAGATGAAGCCCGCCACGACCGTCCAGGCCAGCAGCACCACCATGGTCGCGGTGGCCAGCAGCAGTCCCGGATTGAGCACCCGATGCCAGCGCCGGAACAGGAACAGCTGCGCCACGATCAGCGCGGCGACCGCCAGCAGCGGCAGCAGGATGGCGGGCCACGGCGGCCGAACATGACTGTGCTGGGTGGCGGCGATGGCGGCGGAGCGATGCTCCTGCAACTCCTGCGCCTTCGGCAGCAGCGTCCCCTGCATGAGATTGGACGCCTCGCTCAGATAGGCCGCGCCGACCGGCTGCCCGCCCCGATTGTTGGTGCGCGCGGTCTCGATGATCCCGGTGTACACCGGCAGCCCGGTGGCGATGCCGCTGCGCAGCTGCGTATCGGTGTCCCCGTCACTGCGATTGGACTGGGTCACCAGTTCCGCGGCCGCCTCGCCGACCGCCTGGTTGTAGCGGTCGCGCACCGGCTTCGGTTCCAGCCCACCGGAAATGAAGGCGGTGCCCGCGGACGCGTCGGCCACCGACAGCGAGGTGTAGAGCCGCTGCGCGGAATAGGCGTCCGGCTCGGACTCGCTCAGCAGGACGTCGAGTGCCTGTTGCCGGTTGGTCACCGCGGTGGCGGTCACGATGCCCGCGGTGACGCACAGGCTCAGCAGAATCAGCCCGATGGCGATCAGTTTGGCGGGGGAGGACCGTGCGAAGGACCGTATTTCGGTGGTCGCGAAGCGTTCCCGCCACGCCGCCGCGGCCGCGCGTGGGGACAGCTCGTCGAGCCCCAACTCCTCGGTGCGTGCCATCCTCACCTCCCACTGACCGAAATCGAACGACCGACTCGTTGCTTTCGGATGAGCTTATTGTGGACGTACCGCTGCCGTGACGCGGGAAGGCCCGCGGTATGCCCGCCGAGCGCGAGGTGGGCGGGGCACGGCCGGTGAGCGATGGGATTGTGACTATGCGTGGTGACGGCGACGGTTGGGCGGAGAGTCCGGATGGCACCCGTCAATGGGGTCGCTACGGAGCTGCCGGACTGTTGCTGCGCGCCCCGCTGCTCGGCGGCGGTTCCGCCGTCCTGCTGCATCACCGCGCCGCCTGGACCCATCAGGGCGGAACCTGGGCGCTGCCGGGTGGCGCGCGCGACTCGCACGAGACCACCGTGCACGCCGCGGTCCGCGAGGCCGAGGAGGAGGCGGGCATCAAGCCGGGCTCGATCCGGGTGCGCGGCTCGCGCGTGACCGCGACCGCACCCAGCGGCTGGACCTACACCACGGTCGTCGCCGATGCCCCCGACCGGCTCGCGACCCGCGGCAACAAGGAGAGTCAGGGCCTGGTCTGGGTGCCCGAGGACGAGGTCGAGGACCGGCCGCTGCACCCCGGCTTCGAGGCGGCCTGGCCGCTGCTGCGCGCCGTGCCCACCCGGATCAGCCTGGACGGCCTCGCCGACACCGGCGCGGTGGCGGCCGCGTTGCCGCGCACCCTGGATCTGGCCGAGCACGGCTTCGTCTGGCTGCACTCGAACGGCGACGGGTCCGGTCGCACGGCCCGCCTGACCGTTTCCGGAACAGCGGCGGCCGATCCCGGCGTCGATGCGGCCGAATCCGATTCGGAACAGACCGATTTGGCCGGAAATGTGTTGTTGCTCACCCTCGATCAGGTGTTGTCTTGATGAGGTGAGCACGCGCGAGGTTCCCACCTACTGCCGGATCTGCGAGCCGCTGTGCGGCCTGATCGCCACCGTCGAGGACGGCCGCCTGGTCCGATTGCGCGCGGACAAGGAGCATCCGCTCTCCCGCGGCAACGCCTGCCCCAAGGGCATCGCGTTCACCGAACTCCAGAACGATCCGGATCGCGTGTTGCATCCGTTGCGGCGGATGCCGTCCGGCGAGTTCGAACAGGTGTCCTGGGATACCGCCCTCGACGAGATCGGGACGCGGCTGCGCGGCCTCATCGACGAGCACGGAATGGAAAGCCTCGGCTGGTATTTCGGCAATCCCTCCACGTTCTCCTACTCACACACCCTGTGGATGCTCGGGTTCCAGTTGGCCGCTGGACTGAAGCACGTGTATTCGGCGGGTTCGCAGGATGTGAACAACCGCTTCGTGGCCAGTCAGCTGCTCTACGGCTCGGCCACGTCCGTGCCGGTGCCGGATCTGGACCGCACCGACTTCCTGCTCATGTTGGGCGCGAATCCGCTGGTCTCGCACGGGAGTGTGCTGAGTGCGCCGCGCATTCGCGAGAAGCTCACCGCGATCACCAAGCGCGGCGGGCGCGTGGTCGTGGTCGATCCGCGAAACACCGAGACGGCCAAGCTGTTCGAACATGTCGGGGTGCGGCCCGATGGCGACGCGTGGCTGTTGGCCGCGCTGCTGCAAGTCATCTTCGAGGAGGGGCTGGAAGACGGTCAGGCGCTGCGCCGTCAGGCCGCCGGCGCCCGCGAATTACGCAATGCCGTCGCACGATTCACGCCGGAGTCGACCGCCACGGTGACCGGCCTCGAACCGGATCGGGTGCGCGCGCTGGCCCGGGATCTCGCCCGCGCCGACTCCGCCGCCGTCTACGGCCGCACCGGGACCTGCCTGGGCCGCCACGCGACCCTCGTCGCCTTCCTCATCGACGCTCTCGCCCTGGTCACCGGGAATCTGGACCGGCCCGGTGGCTCGGTGTTCGGCAAGGAACTGGTGGCGGTGTCGAAGATGAACGCCCGCATCGGGTTCGTCGCCTACGACAAGAACCGTTCCCGCATCGGCGGATTCCCGGACGTGCTGGGCACCTTCCCGGCGGCCATCATGGCCAAGGAGATCACCACCCCGGGCCCGGGGCAGCTGCGCGCCCTGTTCACTTCGGCGGGTAACCCGGTGTCCTCGGTCCCCAATGGCCGCGAATTGGCTTCCGCGCTCGAACAACTCGACCTGTTCGTATCCATCGACCTGTATGTCAACGACACCAACCGCACCGCCGACTACGTGCTGCCCGCCACCACATTCCTGGAGCGCGACGACATTCCGCTCCCGTTCACCGCGCTCTCCCCGACCCCGTACACGCAGTACACCGAGCGGGTGCTCGAACCCTACGGTGAGGCCCGCGAGGAATGGCGGATCATCGACGCCATCGCCACCCGAATCGGCGTGCAGCCCTTCGCCGTCGGGCCCGCACGCCCGGTGGGCCGCCTGCTCAGCACCCTGCGGCGGCGTGTCCCCGGCCTCGGCTCGGCCCGGCCCACCCCGACGATGCTGGCCGACCTGGCCCTGCGCACCGGGCCCTACGGCGACCTGTTCGGCCTGCGCCGCAACGGAATCAGCCTGCGCATGCTGCGGCGACACCCGCACGGCGTGGTGCTGGCCGACAACGTCACCACGGGCGTGCTGCGAGAGGTGGTGCAGCACAAGGACGGTCGCGTCCGCCTCGACCCGGACGAGATCATCCTCGAGCTGTCCACCCTCACCGTGCGCCCCGCCGACCCGATCTACCCGCTGCGCGTCATCGGCCTGCGCGAGTTGAAATCCCACAACTCGTGGATGCACAACCTCGAACCCCTGATGCGCGGCGACCGCGAACACGCCGCCCGCATCAACCCCAAAGACGCAGCCGTAGCGGGCATCTCCGACGGCGACCGCTGCAAGGTCACCTCCGCTCACGGCTGCATCGAAGTGACCGCCCGCCTCACCGAAGACATGGTCGAGGGCGCGGTAGCCATCCCGCACGGCTGGGGCCACCACGGCGGCTGGCAACTGGCGAACGCCGCCGGCGGCGCGAACGTCAACGACCTCATGTCCACCGACATCGCCGACGTCGAACAACTGGCAGGCATGTCCAACCTCAACGGCGTCCCCATCCGCCTCGACCCGGTCGGCTGATCAGCGGTCGTTTTCCAGGATCCGCTGCTTGATCGCCCGCGCGGCGGCGGTGGGGTCGCTGGCCTCGGTGATGGCTCGTACCACGACGATTCGGGTCGCGCCCGCGGCGAGCACCTCGGGGAGGCGGGCGTCGTCGATGCCGCCGATGGCGAACCAGGGGCGGCGGGTGTGGGAGTCGGCGGTGGAGCGGACCAGGTCCAGGCCCGCGGGGGTGCGGCCGGGTTTGGTCGGGGTGGCGTAGACCGGGCCGGTGCAGAAGTAGTCGATGTGCTCGTCGATGGCGGCCAGTCCGGCCTGCGCGCGGTTGTTGGTGGAGCGGCCGAGCACCACGTCGGGGCCCACGATCTGGCGGGCGTACCAGGGCGGCAGGTCGTTCTGGCCCAGGTGCAGCACGTCCACGCCCGCGGCGTGCGCGATATCGGCGCGGTCGTTGCAGGCGACCAGCGCGCCGTGGCGGCGGGCCACGGCCTTCAGCTCGGCCAGCGCGCCGAGCTCGCCCTTGGCCTCGAGCGGTCCGAACTGTTTCTCCCCGCGCGAGCCCTTGTCGCGCAGCTGGATGATGTCGACGCCCCCGGCCAGAGCGGCCTCGGCGAACTGCGCGAGGTCGCCGGTGTCGCGGCGCGCGTCGGTGCACAGGTAGAGCCGTGCGGTCGCGAGACGCTCCCTGGGGGATACCGGTCGGTTCGGGTGGGACGGTTGCACGACCCCGACGGTAGTCGCGCTACGGTGGTTGAGTCGAAACGACCCGTGGGAGCGCACCCGGCGCGAAGGCGCGCGACGCTCCCGGTGAAATTTCTGTTTCGAAGGGTATATATGCAGGTCCCGGAGGTGCCGGGACGAGTTAGGTGGATTCACATGCGGACTCTGGCCGTCGTCGGCGGCGGTGTGATCGGACTGTCGGCGGCCTGGCGGGCCGCCGGAGCGGGCTTTACCGTCACCCTCTTCGACCCGGCCGTGGGCTCCGGTTCCTCCTGGGTGGCGGGCGGCATGCTGGCACCCCTCTCGGAGGGCTGGCCCGGTGAGGACGCCGCCCTCGAATTCGGTGCCGCCTCCCTGGCCCGCTGGCCGGAATTCGCCGCTGACCTGCGCGAAATCACCGGCATCGAGGTCTTCGTCGCCGACCAGACCCTGACCGTCGCCCTCGACGCGGCCGACGCCGCGGACCTGCGCACCATCGCCGATTTCGTCAACGCCCACGAGCTTCCGGCACTCGCCGCGAAAGATATATCTGCGAAAGACATATCTGCCGTGGGTGATTCGGATCCCTCCGATTCCTCCGCCGAAGCGGATGCGGCCACCCGACTCCGCCTGCTGGATCGAGCCGGGGTGCGCGCCGCCGAACCCGGCCTGGGTCGTGGCGTGCGCGCCGCCCTGCTCGCCGTCGCCGAACCCGCGGTCGACAACCGCGCCTTGGTGGCCGCCCTGCGCGCGGCTTGCGTCGCGGCTGGGGTCGAGTTCCGCGCCGAGCGCGTCGAAGCCCTCGCCGACCTGCCGCACGACCGGATCGTGCTGGCCACCGGCGCCGCCGCCGCGCAGCTGTGGCCGAGCCTGCCGATCCGCCCGGTGAAGGGCGAGATCCTGCGCCTGCGCCGCCGCCCCAGCGCCCCGCCCCCGCCGCGCCGCGTGATCCGCGCCCGCGTGCACG
>NZ_JBSGBY010000539.1:0-5876 GCF_053601505.1 Nocardia sp. NPDC004722 | reverse complement strand
GCCGATATCCGTTGCGGCGGTGTCCAGGGCATCCGCGATCATTGTTGCCAGAGCGGGCAATCCGAGCCCGGAGGTCGCGGCCGCGCGGAGGTCGTCCGGGCAGCCGCGGTCACGGCGGGTGAAGATCCGGTCGACCGCGTCGCGGACGCAGTCGTGAGTATCGGCGAGGGTGCCGTCGCAGTCGAACACGATGGCAGCCGGGCGGGCAGGCCTCATTCGGGGAGTCCGTCACGCCAGTACAGTTCGACCGGATTGAAGCCGGGCGGGTCGGGCAGTCGCGGCGCGATGCGATGGAATCCGGCTTGCTTGATGGTGTTTCGCACGATCTCGCCGTCGATGTATTTGTCGTGAACCTCCAGCACGATGCGGTCCACCCGCTCCATCCACGGCTGTGGCGTGGCGAAGATGTCGACTTCGCTGCCTTCCACGTCGACCTTGAGCAGGTCGACATGGGTGATGCCGTGCCGGTCGAGCAACTCGTCGACGGTGCGCGCGAGTATCTTTCGCGATGGACGGCTCAGGGTGTTCTCCAGCCGCCACGGGCGCTGTCGCCGCAACTCGTACACCTCCGGCACCGCGGTGCACGTGTCCCAGAACGCACTGACCTCGAATTCGAGTTCACCCTCCGCGCCCGCCACCGCGCAGTCCTCCACGATCCAGTCCAGGCCCGACAGCTCCCGATTACGTTGCAGCACAACACGACTCTCGGCAATCGGTTCCACCGTCAGCAGCCGTCGCGGCCGGTAGCGCGCGGTGAGATAGGCCGCGGCCTGGCCGGTGTTGCCGCCGAGGTCGACGATGGTGTCCAGGGAGTCGATGGGTGAGTCCAGACGGTAGACCTGATCCAGCTCGTAGAAACGCTGCAGGAAAATCTGCCACAGGATCAACAGATCGCTCTGGTTGCGGCGCACTACGATCGGCGCACGGCCACCCGGAACACCGAAGTCCAGACGGATGAGCGTCTCCCCGGCCAGCGGCCGCCCGGCTGCCCCGAGAAATCGTCGGGCCATCCAGTGCGCAGCCCTGACCCGGCTCGCACCCCGTCCCCGCCGGGCTGCCGTCACCATATCCCGCACGGCGGAGGTCCCCTCGCGCAACAGGACTCGCCCGGTCCCGACCCCGAATGCCCGGTCGGCGTCCGACCGCAGATAAGCAAGACCCACATCGCCTCCTCGGTGCCGTGTCCTACAACCGACGGCAGAACATAGCAACCTTTCGGCAAATGATCTTGGATGCGCGCCGACCAAGATCATCAAACTTGCGCTGTGCTACTCCCGAAGCTGGGTCGAGAAGGGCGCGAGCAGCACGTCATCGACGAGCTGGAGGAATTCTCGGTCGATGACCGTGGGGTCGGGGGCGGTGAAGTAGCGGATGAGATAGCCCTGGAGGGCGCTCAGGCCGAGCGTGGCCCGGGCGGCGGCGGTGGCGGGCGGCATACCCACCGCGTGAAGGCGGGCCTCGAAGTTGGTGATCAACTGGGTGAGGGTCTCGGTGGCGTAGGGGGCGTAGGGGCTGTGCTGGGTGCAGGAGGCGCCGAAGACCTGGAGCAGGATTCGAACGGCGACTCGGCGTTCGCCGCGGGTGATCGACTCCCAGTCGGCCAGGAGGTAGGCGCGCAGGTCCGCCAGGGAGGTGGAGATCTCGGGGTCCGGGGTGAATTGGCGTTGCATGTGGGCCAGGACGTCGAGGATCAGTTGTTCCTTGGAGCCGAAATAGTAGATGAGCATGCGGCCGCTGGTGCCCAGCTGGGTGGCCAGGGAGCGCAGTGAGGTGTCGACAACGCCACTGCGGGAAAGGATTTCAGATGCCTGATCCAGCAGCGTCGCGCGCTTCGCGGAGTCGGCCCGGCCTGTCACCCCTTGACTGTAACAAGTGTTTCAACTAGATCTTGCACGGTGACTCGTAGCCTGGAGCGCGTCCCCGTCCATGTCCCGCGGGATCCCGTGGTCGATGGTGCGAGGTGGTGGCGGCGAATCGCGGTGGCGGCCGGGCTGATCGGTGCGATACTCGCCGTGCTGGTGCCGATCCTGCCGGTGCATCAGCAGCAGTCGTCGCTGCATTGGCCGCAAACCGGGCACCCGGGCAGCCTGACCGCACCGCTGGTGTCGTACTCCCCGACGACCCTGACCGTCGACATCCCCTGTGCCGCAACGGCAGGAATCGCCGAGCACGGCGGGAATCTGGTGTCGACCGTGCCGCCCGCCTCCGGGCAAGCCTGGCACTACGGCTTGAATGTCGTTGTCACGCCGCAGCAGAGCGGTGGTCGATTGCAGGTGGTGCTGCGCGACCGGACCCTGCTCGATGCCGCGCTCGCCGAGCTGCCGCCGGGCTGCACGGTATCGATCACCTCCGACGCCACCGGCACCACCGTGTCCGCCGGAATCGGCGAACCGGTCACGCTGCCAGGCGATTTCCGCCCGCAGGTCGTGGGTTTGTTCACCGATATCTCCGATCCCGCCGCGCTGGGCGCTCGGGCCGACGTCGTGATCGACTCGCGCTTCACGACGTCGCCGACAGCGTGGAAGCTGGCCGCGATCATCGGAGCCTTGCTGGCCACGGCGCTGGCCCTGTGGGCGCTGCATCGGCTCGACGGTCTCGACGGCCGTCGCAACCGGCGGGTGCTGCCGCGCCGCTGGTGGCGGCCCAGGCCGGTGGACGGTGTGATCATCGGGATACTCGTGGTCTGGTACTTCATCGGCGCGGGCACCGCCGACGACGGCTACATCCTCGGCATGGCCCGAACCGCCGGGCACGCGGGCTATCTGGCCAACTACTTCGCCTACTTCGGCGTGCCGGAGACGCCCATCGGCATCCCTTATGACTACTTCTTCGCCGTCATGGCCCAGCTGTGGCCGGCGAGCATCGCGGTGCGACTGCCGGGACTGCTGATCGCGATCGTGTGCTGGCTGCTGATCAGCCGTGAGGTGGTGCCGCGGCTGGGTATCGCGGCCCGGACCGAGCGGGCCGCGCGCTGGGCGGGCGGGTTGCTGTTCCTGGCCTTCTGGCTGCCCTACAACAACGGTTTGCGCCCGGAACCCGCTGTGGCGCTGGGTGTTCTGCTCACCTGGGTGTCGATGGAACGCGCACTGGCGACTCGTCGGCTGACACCCGCCGTCCTCGCGCTACTGCCCGCCGCGTTCGCCGTGGTGACCAACCCGTCCGGGCTGATCTGTTTCGCGGCGTTGCTCGCCGGGGCACGTCCGCTCGCGCAGATCGTCGTGGCCCGTGCCCGAACCATCGGCTACCTCGCGGTGATCGCCCCCGCGCTGGCGGCGGGCACGCTGGTCCTGACGATCGTGTTCATCGGCCAGCCGCTGTCCGCGGTGTCTCCCATGCTGGCGGCCCACCAGGCGGTCGGCCCGAAAATGCCGTGGTACGACGAGTATCTCGTGTACCAGAACCTCTTCCAGCCGATCCCGGACGGCTCGCTGGCCCGCCGCTTCGCCATGCTGGCCCTCTTCCTGGCCCTGGGTGTGGCATTGCTGGCGCTGCTGCGCCGCGGCGGCCGGATTCCGGGCCTGGCGGCGGGACCGACCCGGCGGATCGTCGGCACCACGATCGCCGCGATCCCGCTGATGACGTTCTCTCCCACCAAGTTCACCCACCACCTGGGCGTGTTCGCGGGTCTCGCCGGGGCGGTCGCCGTGGTCGCGGCCGTCGCGACCGGCCCGCGCGTGATCCGCTCGGCGCGCAACCGCGCGCTGGTGGCCGCCGCGGTTCTCGCCCTGCTGGCGCTGTCGTTCGCCAGCTCCAACAGCTGGTGGTATGTGGGCAGCTACGGAATCCCCTGGTGGGACAAGCCCATCTCGATACACGGAATCTCGCTCGGCACAGTCTTTCTGGCGCTGTCGCTGGCGACGGTCGCGGCGGCGGGCTGGCTGCACGTGCGTGCACCGTTCCTGCCCGCCGAACGGTCACCGCGTCGGCGAATCCCGATGTTGACCGTGGCGGTGGGACTGGTCGTGCTGTTCGAGGTCGCCTCGTTCGTCAAGGCCGCGGTCTCCCAGTATCCGTCGTACTCGATCGCGAAGTCGAACCTCTCGGCGTTGGCCGGGAAACCGTGCGGCCTGGCCGACGACGTCCTGGTCGAACGCGACCCGAACAACGGTGTCCTGTCGCCGGTTTCCGGTGACCCCGCGACCGCGCTGGGCGCCGGAACCGAGGACGGCTTCACCGCGAACGGCGTCAATCTCAACGATCTGGTCCCCGACGCCTCCGACGCGGCCGCCGCCTCGGTGGGGCAGTCACTCGGCAGCGCCGGGACCACCACCAAATCCGCGACCGACGGCGCGAGCGGGTCCGGCGCCGGACCACGCACCGGCATCAACGGCAGTACCATCCCGCTGCCGTTCGGCCTGGATCCGGCCACGACACCGCTGCTGGGCAGCTACGGAAGCCCGGGTGCGGCGAAGACATTGGTCTCCGGTTGGTACCGTCTGCCCGATCCGCACAGCGCGGCAGGACGTGGCGAGATCATCTCGATCGCCGTCGCGGGACGCGTCGCCTCGACCGACCTGGACAATCTCCCCGTGCCGGGCCAAAGCGTCCAACTCGAATACGGTGTGGCCGAGGCCGGAAACATCGAGGCGCTGGGCCGCCTGACCCCCGATGACGTGAGCGTCCTGCAACCCGCCTGGCGAAACCTCCGCCTCCCACTGAATCGTGTGCCGCCCCAGGCGAATACCGTGCGCATCGTGGCCTCGGTCGACAGCTCCGACCCGCAGCAATGGGTGGCCCTCACCCCGCCTCGCGTCCCTCGCCTGCAAAGTCTCGACTCGGTCGTGGGCCACTCCACCCCCGTCCTGATGGACTGGCTCGTCGGGCTCCAGTTCCCGTGCCAGCAACCCATGCCGCACCGCGACGGGGTGGCCGAGGTACCCGAATACCGCATCACCCCGGAATTCTCGGCCACCATCATGACCACGAACTGGGAGAGTCACACCTCCGGCGGACCTCTCGGGTACACCGATCTTCTCGCCGCCACCAAGACCATGCCCACCTATCTGCGCGACAACTGGAAGCGAAACTGGGGCGACCTGCTCGAGTTGGCGCCCTACGACTCGAAGGCCGCCCCCGCTGAACTCGACACCACCACGCTGAGCCGGTCCGGACTCTGGAGTCCGGGGCCCTTGAACTTCGCGGTTCGCTAGGTCAATTGCGCTGCGGTGGTGAGGAGTTGGCGTTCGGTGCCTGGCAAGCCGATCAGCTGAACTGAGGCGGGTTGGCCGGTTGGGGCGGGGATGGGTACGGAGACTGCGGGGAATCCGGCGAGATTCCAGGCTTGGGCGAAGGGGACGGTTCGAGCAGAGGCGAGATACGTGCGCGGATAGCTTTTGTCGCGCAGGGCACCGGCGGGCTGGGGGCCGCGTGCCAGGGTGGGGGTGAGCAGGATGTCGGCGTCGGTGAACCAGTCGCGGGCGCGGGCAGGCCAGGTGGAGGGGCGAGGGCCGCCGGAACGGCGGGTTCGGTTGCCGCGGTGCAGCATGGCGCGCGTGCGTTGTTCCAGGGCGGCGGGGTCGAGGCCGAGGGTTTCGGCTTCCTCGGCGATCCCGGCCAGCCAGCGAGCGCCCCAATCCTGGAGCAGCGATACCGGATACGAACGGTCCACGGTCCGGACGCTGTGCCCGGCTGATCGCAGCAGGTCGGCGGCTCGCTCGACAGCGGCTCGCTGCTGAGCATCGGGACGGCCCAGAGGAGAGGGGCTGCGGGTCGAGATCGCGATGCGGAGTGAAGGTTCGGGTGTGAGGGCGGCGAGGGTGGGGTCCTCGGCCAGCACCGCGAGCACGGCGGCCGCATCGCCCGCGGTCCGGGCGATCGGGCCGGTCACGGTGAGCCCGAACCAGTGCTCGGCCAGGCCGCCGGGCAGCGGGCACAGC
>NZ_JBSGBY010000538.1:0-5880 GCF_053601505.1 Nocardia sp. NPDC004722 | reverse complement strand
CTGGCCGCGCAGTTGGCCGTGGCCCGCGGCGCGCGGGTGATCGGCACCGCGTCGGCGAGCCGCCATGAACGGTTGCGCGCCTACGGGATCGAGCCCGTCGAGTACGGGCCGGGTCTGGCCGACCGGGTGCGGGCCCTGGCACCCAACGGTGTCGATGCCGCCCTGGACACCGTGGGCACCGACGAGGCGGTGGATGTCTCGCTGGAACTGGTCCCCGACCGTCGGCGCATCGCGTCCATCGTGGCCTTCGGCCGGGCCGCGGCCGACGGATTCCAGGTGCTGGGCGGTGGCCCGGGTGCGGATCCGGGCACCGAGATCCGCGGCAATGCCTGGCGGGAGCTGCTGCCGTCGCTGGCGGCGGGCAAGCTGGATCTGGCCATCGCCAAGACGTTTCCGCTCGCGGAGGTGGCGGCCGCGCACGAGTTCGTGCTGGAAGGCCACGCGGGCGGCAAGGTGATTCTGCTGCCCTGATCCCGCCGCCCCGATCGGGTGCACTGATTTCTGTGAAACGTCCCATATGAGTGACTCACACGGCATATGTTGTTGCCCACAACATATGCCGTGTGTGTGCGGTCGCAACCCAGCGGCTGCCGCTCTGCGGTGTCTCTTGAAGAGAAGGTCACCCTGATGAGGACGAAATTCGCTGTCGCGCTGGCATTGTCCGGCCTGCTCACCCTGACCGCCTGCGGATCCAATTCCAGCAGTGGCACGTCTTCGTCGAACGCCCCTTCCGGCGGCGGCGCGAACGGCACGGTCGGGGTGATCCTCCCCGAGACCGCCACCTCGGCCCGCTGGGAATCCTTCGACAAGCCGCTGCTGCAGAAGGCGCTGGGCGACGCGGGATTCTCCGCCGACGTGCAGAACGCGCAGGGCGACGTGCAGAAGTTCTCCACCCTCGCCGACGGCATGATCGCCAAGGGCGTGAAGGTACTGGTCATCGCGTCGATCAACAGTGAGGTGGGCAGCGCGGTCGCGTCCAAGGCGCAGAAGGCCGGGATCCCGACCATCGACTACGACCGGCTCAATCTGGGCGGATCCTCCGACTACTACGTGTCTTTCGACAATGTGAAGGTCGGCGCGCTGCAGGGCCAGGGCCTGGCCACCGCGCTCAAGGACAAGCCGGGCGCGCAGGTCGTCGAGATCGAGGGCGCGCCCACCGACAACAACGCCACCCTGTTCCATCAGGGCCAGGAGACGGTGCTGCAACCGCTCTATGACTCGGGCGCGCTGAAGCTGGTGCGCAGCCAGGCCATCGACGACTGGAACAACCAGAAGGGCGGCGCCACCTTCGAGCAGATCCTCACCGGCAACGGCGGCAAGGTCGACGGTGTGGTCGCGGCCAACGACGGTCTCGCGGGCGCGGTGATCACGGTGCTGAAGAAGAACGGCCTCAACGGCAAGGTGCCGGTGACCGGTCAGGACGCCACCGTGGACGGCCTCAAGGCGGTGCTGCGCGGCGACCAGTACATGACGGTGTTCAAGCCCATCAAGGAAGAGGCCGAGAACGCCGCGAAACTCGCGGTGGCCCTGGCCAAGGGCGACAAGGCGGGCGCGGATGCGCTGGCGGTGGGCGTGAGTCAGGACCCCAAGGGCAAGCGCGAGGTGAAATCGGTGCTGCTGCAACCGCAGTTGATCACCAAGGCGGAGGTCAAGCAGGTGGTGGACTCCGGTTTCGTGAAGGCTTCGGACGTCTGCTCCGGTGACGTGAAGCAGGCCTGCACCGATCTCGGCATTTCCTAAGGAATCAGAACATGAGTGAGCCGCTGCTCCAGATCACCGGCCTGAACAAGAGTTTCGGACCGGTGCACGTGCTGCACGACGTCGACCTCACCGTGCCGGCGGGCGAGGTCACCGCGCTCGTCGGCGACAATGGCGCGGGCAAATCCACGTTGGTGAAATGCGTTGCCGGAATCCACGCCGCCGACTCCGGCGAAGTGCGGTTCCGGGGCGAACCCGTTCACCTGCGTGGCGCCAAGGACGCGGCGGCGCTCGGCATCGAGGTCGTCTATCAGGACCTGGCCCTGTGCGACAACCTCGACATCGTGGCCAACATGTTCCTCGGCCGGGAGCGCGGCAAGCCGTGGCTGCTGGACGAGGCGAGCATGGAGGAGGCGGCGCGGCGCACCCTGGCCTCGTTGGGGGTGCGCACCGTGAAGTCGGTGCGCACCCCGGTCGCAGCTCTTTCCGGCGGGCAGCGCCAGACCGTGGCGATCGCGAAAGCCGTGCTCTGGAACAGCAATCTGGTGCTGCTGGACGAACCGACCGCGGCACTGGGCGTGGCCCAGACCCGGCAGGTGCTGGATCTGGTGCGGCGACTGGCCGAACAGGGGCTCGGGGTGGTGCTGATCAGCCACAACCTGGCCGACGTGTTCGAGGTCGCGGATCGGATCGCGGTGCTGTACCTGGGCCGGATGGCCGCGCAGGTGCGGACCGCGGACGTGACCACCTCGCAGGTGGTGGAGTTGATCACCGCGGGCCGCTCGGGTGATCTCGGCCTGGCACGGCCCGAAGCTGTTGCGCTGTGAGAGAGCTGTGGCGTTGTGAGCGAGGAATCCACTGATATGACCAATGTTTCGGAATCCGCGGCCACCGAGACCGCGATCACCGACTTCGGGATCGACACCACCACCCTGTCGACCCGAGACGCCCTGCGCGACTACGTCTCCCGACTACGCGGCGGCGAAATCGGTTCGCTACCGGCGATTCTCGGCCTGGTGGCGCTGGTGGTGCTGTTCTCGCTGCTGTCGGATGTGTTCTTCTCGCTCAACAACATCGCGAACCTGCTGGCGCAGGGGGCGGGGCAGACCATCATCGCCATCGGGATCGTGTTCGTGCTGCTGATCGGTGAGATCGATCTGTCGGCGGGCACGGCCTCCGGTGTCGCGGCCGCGGTGCTGGCCCTGCATTACGTGGACAACGGCAACCTGATGCACGGCATGGGCAACACCGTGTTCTTCATCTTCATCGCGCTGCTGGTGCTCGCCGCGATTCTCGCGGGGCTGCTGCGGATCTGGCCGGGCGTGGCGTTCTCGCTGGTCGGGATTCTGCTGACGGTCCTCGGGCTGGAGGCGAATCCGTGGATCGAGATGCTGTTCGCGGTGTGCGTGGGCGCCGCCATCGGGTCCATCACCGGGTTCCTGATCGCCAAGATCGGCATGCCGTCGTTCGTGGTGACGCTGGCCTTGTTCCTGGCCTGGCAGGGCGTGATCCTGCAGCTGATCGGCGAGGGCGGGGTGCTGGGGATCAGCTCCTCGAAGGTGCTCAACGAGGTGGCCAACGGGAATCTGTCCACGGTCGGGAGCTGGCTGCTGTGCGTGGTGGCCGCCGGTGGGTACGCCGGGGTCACGCTCGGCGGGCATTTCCTGCGCCGGCGGCGCGGGCTGGTCACCTCGCCCACCCCGCTGGTGATCGCGAAGGTGACGGCGCTGGTGGTGTTCGCGGTCGTGGTGACGGCGCTGCTCACGGTGAACCGCTCGCCCAGCAAACTGATCGTCATCTCCGGTGTGCCGTATGTGGTTCCGATCGTGCTGGTGCTGCTGGTCGCGGGCACGTACGTGCTGACCCGCACCACCTACGGCCGCCACATCTACGCGGTCGGCGGCAATGTGGAGGCGGCGCGGCGCGCGGGCATCAACGTGACCCAGTTGCGGGCAAGCGTTTTCGTCATCAGTTCGTCGTGCGCGGCGGTCGGCGCGATCGTCTACTCCTCGAAGGTCGGTTCGGTCGATCCGCAGGCGGGCGGGCTCAATACCCTGCTGTTCGCGGTCGGCGCGGCGGTGATCGGCGGCACGTCGCTGTTCGGTGGCCGGGGCCGGGTGGCCGACGCGGTGATCGGCGGAGCGGTGCTGGCGGTGGTGTCCAACGGCCTGGGCCTGCTGCAACAGCCGGCGGCGGTGGTGTCCATCGTGACCGGTCTGGTGCTGTTGCTCGCCGCGACCGTGGACGCGCTGTCGCGACGCCGCGCGGCGACCGCAGGCCGATGAGTACCGGCGACCGGGCGTCGATGCGCCGCAGCGGGCCTGCCCGCCGCGCGACGACGGCGGCCGGTCGCACCGTGGCGATGACGGATGGCGGTGGCGCGCAATGGTAGAAACCGGTCCATGACCGTCGCCCGTCCGGACGAGGTGCGCCGGTTCAACCGGTCCAGCCTCCTGCGGCTGCTACACACCGGAGGCCCCGCCACCCGGGCGGCGCTGGCGACCGAGCTCGGGCTCAATCGCTCCACCATCAAGATGCTCGTCGACGGCCTGACCGAGGACGGCGTGGTGGAGGAGAAGGTGCCGCGGCTGGCGCGCGGCGCGGGCCGCCCGTCGCTGCTGGTGCTGCCGCAGCCGCAGGCGGCCGTAGTGCTGGCGGTGGACGTGCAGGTCGAGCACGCCGGGATCGCGCTGGTCGGATTCGGCGGGCAGGTGCTCGGCCGCAACAGCTGGAATCTGCGTGGGCGGCAACGGGAACCGGATGAGGTGATCACGCACGTCGCGGAGTCCGCGGCGGTGCTGGCCCAGGATCTGTCGTTGACGCCGATGGCGGCGGGGGTGTGCGTGCCCGGGGTGGTGCGCCGCTCCGACGGTCTGGTGCACACCGCCGCCAATCTGTGCTGGGGTGAGGTGGCCTTGGGTCAGCGCTTGCGCTCGGTGTTGGACGTCCCGGTCGTCGTCGGCAACGATGCCGAATTCGGTGCGCTCGCAGAGCATGTCAGGGGCACCGGGCGTGGAGCCTCCGACGCGGTGTTCGTCTCCGCCGATGTCGGCGTGGGCGGCGGGCTGATCGCGCAGGGCGCGCTGCTGCGCGGTTCGGCGGGCTATCTCGGCGAGATCGGGCACATGACCGTGAATCCCGGCGGCCGAATCTGCCACTGCGGCAACGAGGGCTGCTGGGAGACCGAGGTCGGGGAGGCGGCCCTGTGCCGCGCGCTCGGCATGCCCGAGCACGGGCCGCGCGGCGCGATCGTCGCCGAACTGCGTGAACTGCACGGTGATTGGGAAACCCACCTGCGCGAATACCTGGACTGGCTGACCCTCGGACTGGTGAATGTCGTCAACATCCTCGGCCCCGAACTGGTGGTGCTCGGCGACCTGTTCACCGCCCTGCCCGACGGCGCGATCGACCGCGTCGGCGAGCAGGTGCGCCGCCGCAGCATGGTCAGCCGCGCCATGGGCGGGGTGAGAATCGAAAAGTCCAGCCTGGGAGCCGATTTGAAATTGTTGGGGGCGGCGGAAGCAGCCTTCGAAGGCGTGCTGGCAATGCTCTGAGGTTGAATAGGCCGCATGGAGCAGCTCCCCGAGGACTGGCAGCGCGGCATCGTCATCGTCGCGCACCCCGATGACATCGAATACGGCGCGGCGGCCGCCGTCGCCCGCTGGACGCGGCAGGGCAAGGACATTCGCTATGTCCTGGTCACCAGCGGTGAGGCGGGGATCGCGGGCCTCGCGCCCGCCGAGGCCGGTCCGTTGCGCGAGGACGAGGAGCGCGCCTCCGCCAAAATCGTCGGCGTCACCGAGGTGGAATTCCTGGGCCACCCCGACGGCCGCGTCCAGGAATCCCTGGAGCTGCGCCGCGATCTGGCCGCCGCGATCCGCCGCCACCGCCCCGACATGGTGGTGCTGTTCAACTTCGGCGACACCTGGGCGCGCGGCTACGCCAACTCCGCCGACCATCGCGCGGTCGGCCGCGCCGCCCTCGACGCCGTCTCCGACGCGGGCAACGAATGGATCCACCCCGAACTCGCCGATCTCCCCGTCTGGTCGCCCCGCTGGGCCGCGGTGTGCGGCGGTTCCGACGGCAGCCACGCCGTCGACGTCACCGACACCTTCGAGATCGCCGTCGAATCCCTCACCGCTCACCGCCGCTACCTCGAGGCCCTCAGCCCCGACCCCGTCG
>NZ_JBSGBY010000537.1:0-5887 GCF_053601505.1 Nocardia sp. NPDC004722 | reverse complement strand
CACAGCCTCCAGGACCGCAGCAGCCGCTGCCGCCAGCTCGGAGTCACCGGCGACGCCTGCATCTTCGAGGTCTTCGGCCAATGACTGTTTCTTCGCGTCGGAGTTCGGTCTCCGCTCTACACCGCTGACATCCACGTTCCCATACTTGCGTGAGATCACGTTCTTCAGCGCTCCGTACGCATCCTTCACAAGCTGGGTTGCAGTTTCCTTCGCCCCCGCCAGGGCTCCTGCAGTTATCGCGGCAACCACAGCCGCTGTCACCGGATCCATCCCGACCGCCCCTCCTCTTGGAAACGCACAATCGTGCAGGACACAATCTAGCGCTGAAGGTACCGACTCGGCATGGTGTTGCACAGGTCAACGACGCCAATCTCCCCTCATACGAGGGGATTCCGGGACTGTGTGACTAGTTGTGCCATCTCACGAGGTTGGTGCCTTCGGTTTCAGGCAGACCAGCGTGGCGCCGCCGATGGTCGCGCTCGGCATGGCGGGGTTGCGCTACGGGGTGTGCTGCTGGTCGTGTCGTTCGGCGAGGTAGCGGTAGAGGGTGGCGCGGGAGACTCCGAACTCGTCGGCGACCTGTGCGACGGGTCGTTCGGCGGCCAGGGCGGCATGTACGGCGCGCAGCTGCTCCGGGGGGTGAGCTTGCGGGGACGGCCGGGGCGTTTGCGGTGGGCGGTCGCGATGTCGCGGGCGTGAGCGGCGCGTTCGCGCATGAACACCTGGTCCACGCGCGCGAAGGGGCGAGCATGGCGACGGCAGTCTCGCCCATCATCGAATCGCTGCTGCTGTCGATCGGGAGTGGATCCTTGAGGGTTTTGATTTCGATGCCTTGTTCGCGCAGGTCGTGCACGATGCTGAGGCATTGGCGCAGGTTGAAGCCAAGTCGGTCGAGAGTGATCGCAACCTTTTCCCGCGATGTCGTCCATATCCGCTTCGACGCACCACGCCGCAGTCGAGTTCCCTGTGCCGCAGCTTGTTTGACCAACACCAGACCGGACAGCTGGTCGCCCGGGGGTGTTGCGCACCCCTCGACTCCGGCTTCGGCACACTGGAACGCGGAAGCTGTTGCGCCACAACCGGCCACGCCATCCGGAGGAACATCATGATGAGGAACGAATTCGCCGCCCGCTGCAGGAAGTGCGGCGAGGACCTCGGCCCCGGGCAAGGCATCGTCCATACCCGCGGGCAGCACCGGCCCTTCCCGGTCCTGTGCGATCCGTGCATGACGGAGGTCGACGAGATTGACAGGGAGAACGAGAAATTCGACCGCGACCACGATGAATGACACCAGTGCGTGTTCGATTCAGCTCGAACACCTAGGCCGAGCTGCTCATTCGGGCGTGAGCGGGCAGCGCGAGTTCATCACTATGTCGTAATGAACTCTTGACGACACCAACACTGTTGGCGCGCGACAATCGGCGAGATGCGACCGGCGGCCGGGTGATCGGCCGAGCCCGCTCAATGACGGGCCCGTGGGCGAAGGCCCGGTAGAGGCTCGCGGCCGCCGCAGGCCTGCCGAGAACTCCGGTAGAGGCTCCCAGCTGGAGGGCGCCCTCCCCATGTCCCTTTTGGGAGGTCTGCCCCGCCGGCGAGGCGATGCCCTTCACACGGCCGCCAGGCCGTGGTGCTCTTCGGTCCGCAAGCGCACCCCTGGCTTGCTGTCTGTCCCTTCCGGTGTGGCCTGCCCCAGGCGGGCCGCGCCAGGTTCCGGGTGTCCAGGTGGAGCGCCCGCAGCGCAGCGAGGACGAACGACCTGGACGCGCGGGTTCTGGTGTGGCTCGCTCAAGGGTTGGCCACACCGGAAGGGACAGACAGCCCGCGCGCGCCGGACCGCGCGAGCGCAGCTCGCGGAAACCACGGCACCCGACGCGATCACGGCCACGGATCAAAACCGGCGGCCGCCAACGCGATAGGCCGCGGCACCCGAGCCCGGCGGCCCTGGACCGCCGCGTGCGAGCACGACGTGCCACCGGCCGGAGGTAACCCAAGCTAGCGACGCTGGCAACAGCGTGGCGAACAAAGGCCGCCCCGCGGCCGACTTCGACACGCTAGCCCGTCGCGAAACCACCTACCCAACGCAACATAACCACCGAAACGCAACCACCCACCCAACTTTGAAACCACTCCCGGCACCCTCCCTGACCTGTCCTCTGGATGTAATGGAATCCCACCCCACCCAATCCCAGATCTCGTGCACACGAAGTGGGTATGAGATCTGGGATTGGGTGGGGTGGGATGGAATGGAACGTTTACGCAGGTCAGGGAGGGTGCCGGGAGTGGTTTCTATCTGCGAAAAAGTGTGACGCCATGATCATGCTTTTTCACCACCAATTCAACACTCTTTCGCACCCGCCACAGACTCGGGGACACCAACGCCCAAGCTGAAACTCGTCTGCCACAAGCTGATAGCCCGCTCCCTCAGCGGCTCATTGTGTGCCACCTCCGGGCCAGCCTCAAGCGCGAAGGCGCCTGCGGCGTCGCTCCGCGATGGCCTCCGGCCACCTTCGCGCTTGACCCAGTCCCTACGGCGGCAATGCACGCTTTCGGAGGGAGCGGGCAAAAACCGAGCTAGCATCCGCGAGGGCCTGCTTCAGCCACCCTTGCGTAGTTTCTCTACATAGGTAGACTTTCTACATGCCCGAACCGCGGATCACCGGCCCTCTATTGAAGGTCCTAGACAAGCTGCTAGACGATCCCACTGCGTCGTTCTATGGATACGACCTATCGAAATCCACGGGCCTCAAGAGCGGGACGCTGTATCCGCTGTTGATCCGACTGGAAGACGTCGGCTGGCTCAAGAGCGGCTGGGAGAACCCAGATATCGAAGGACGGCCGCGCCGCCGCTACTACAAGCTGACCGCCGAAGGGCAGGTGGGAGCCCTTGCCGCCCTCCGCAGCGTGCCAGCTCCTTCTCCGGGCCGACTGGCGATGGGTTCCCTGCGACCGAATCCCGGGGGTGCGTGGTGATTGCAGCACTGACGACCGGCGGGGCAGCGCTGATCCTGCTCGTCCTGGGCGTGATCCTCAAGGAGGAGGTGAGCGGATGGGCCAATGCCCTACCACGCTTTCTGCTTCAGTCGGCAGCCAAACGAGTTGGACCCGAGTATCGAGACCGCCTCGAAGAGGAATGGCTCGCCGAGCTCGAATACATTCCCGGCGGCCCCGTAACCAAGACCGTATGGGCGTCCTACACGTGGCTCGGCCGGAAGAAGACCGCAAGAACACTCGCCGAAATCGCGCAGGAACGAGGCGTACAGGTCGAAACGACCACGACCATCGAAGCCAGCCCCTCCGCGGACGCGACCGTCCACAAGCCGCTACACCCCGACGTGGTGGCCTCGACCAAGACGATGAGCGTCGGAGTTGACGTGACACGGCTGTACCGCGAGGACCTCGTGATCATCGACGGTAGGAACACATTGATTGCTCAGATGAAAGCACCGCTCAAGAGCGACATCCCCCCAGGGGGTTAACGCAGAACGCCGAATACCCTTGCGGCCCAGCGAATCTGCTGGACCACACGGGCGGGCGATCAGCGCAAGGTCACGCTGCGAGCGGAGGGCATCTGCCATCGTTGTGGACACAGCCGCCAGCTCCGCCGGATGCCAGTCGAAGGCCTAGCCGCAACACCACGAGCGCTTCCTCGCTGCAACATCGACCTGATCAACAGCATTGGCTCGCGCTTCCAAATCTTCGGGTTAAATTGGTCAAAATTATCCCTTGACCAGCATCGACATTGCTAGCCGCGGCCGAGCCAGACAGCTCCAACTGCGCCGCATCAAGCGGACCAATCGACGCCGTTTTGGGTCAACTGCCCACACTGCACATACTGCTCACACTGCACATACTGCCCACAGTAAGATTCCCCAGAGACTGAAAAAGTATCCTGACCTGCGGATATGAACCTGACAGTGTTCTTGAGGTAGCTGCTTGCTCCGTCGGCTTCAGTCGCGACTGTTCGATCCACACTCACACCACAAAAACCGCCTGTTACCTGCGACGATTCGGTGTAGGGGTTCAAAATTTCATGGTCTCAGCGACCAAACTGATGAAACACAGAACTACTGGTTTCCGTGATTTATTGGCTATGCTTGACTGCGAGAGGCTGGATGCAAGATCCACTTGAGACCCTGCACCCAGCCATCGGGGAAGTGTTGGAGCGCCAACTCCGTACTTCCACTCGCTACCTACCCTCGGAAGTAAGGCCTCAGAGGTAGGTTGACACCATATGAAGAAGCAGCCTGGCGGCTGCACCTGCGGCTGCCAGGCTCTTCCCATGTTCGGACATGAGTTGATCCACTGCGGCGTAGGTACAAACCACCCGACCGGACCAGTCCATCACCCGCAGAGCGGGCTTGAGCGAGTCCAGCACGGCCCGGAGTCGACTCCGAGACCGTTCAGGTTCTCCTTCTTCAGTTGTCGAAGCAGGCTCGTGGAAATCCACGTCGCCTACCCCCTTTCGGCGTAGTTCCCAACCCGTCGGCGATTGCACGGCGAGCGAAACCACCCCGGCGGTTGCTCCGGAGTAGCTCCACGGGCCGAGCAAGCCCGAGGACGGGTCGTTCGCCGGGCCCGCATGAGACCCGCCAGAACCACGCCACGAGCAAGCTCCGCGCGGTGGCCAGACTTCCGTGCCGCCGCGGGCGCTTGCTCTTGAGGAGATCCTACGCGGCGAGAGGACGTTCTTTGTGATCCGCACACTGGAGCCAGACTCTTAGCGAGGCGAATCTTCCGGCGGGCCATCATGTTTCGGCAGCTCGGTACGACCGTTATGTCCGAAAGGTCTTCAAGAAGCCCTCAAGACTCACACCCGGAGTACGAGTGCCGCGACGAGCGGGGTACAGCCACAGAGCCCGATTGCGTGATACAGCTCACACCCTGTCGACGCCTTCGGGGCCCTGCATGCGAATGGCCCCCGGCCCAGGCTGGTCGGGGACCATTGGTAGGTCCGGGGGCTACGCCGCGGGCGGGATGTATCTGCCGCCGTTGTAGATTCGGCCGCCGCCACCGGGGACGGGGCCAACAAAGGAGAACCCTTCGAGGCGGCCGCCGATCGCCAGGGCCGCGCCGGCGGTGCGCAGCGCGTCGCGCAGGGCCTTCTGGACGTCGCGGTCCAGGCGCAGGCTGCGCAGGCCTTCGTCGTCCTCGTCGACGGGGGTGTCGATCGCCAGGATCAGGCTTGAGTCGATGACCGGGCGGCCGGTGGTCGGGGAGGTGGCGGGCTTGTTGTCGTGCCAGTACAGCGGCAGCCCCGCTTCGGTGGTGCGCTGGCGGCGCACCACGTCGACGATTTCGCCGGTGAGGGTGTCGCCGGGCTTGGCGACCTTGCTGAACGCCGAGCGGGCCGCGACGCTCATCAGCTCCGCGTTGATGAGGTCCAGGTCGTTGATGCTCATGATGGTTCCTTCCAAAGATGGTGATGGCGTGCGGGTTTCCGGGCGGGCGACGCTGGCCGCCCGGACGCGGGTGATCGGTCAGCGAACGACGGTCAGGACGCTGGTCGTGCCCTCCTCTCCCCCGGATTCGTCGGCACCGTGCTCAGTCTTGAGGCGGGCGACGATCCTGGCGACGGTGCCGTGGTGCAGGCCCACAACGGCACTGATTTCTCGGGTGGAGCGGCCCGCGAGGTGCTGCGCCCAGATGTAGGTGTCGCGGTCGGCTGTCGCCTCCCCGACAGCGGTTGTCGCTTCGGCGTCGCCCGCTGTCGCGCTGGTGTCGCCTCCGCTGTCGCCTGCCTGGTCGGAGGCGACAGTGGTTGTCGCCCCTGTGTCGGCAGGCGACAGTCGCAAATTGGGCTGTCGCGCCGCTGTTTCCGGGCTTGCTGCCGGGTGCTGGCTGGCGGGTTCCCGCAGCCTCAACTGCATGGTCGGCAAGGGCGCGGACC
>NZ_JBSGBY010000536.1:0-5924 GCF_053601505.1 Nocardia sp. NPDC004722 | reverse complement strand
GATCTTGGCCGTGGCCGCTACCAGGAGCCTGCCGAGGCGGCTGAGCACCGCCATGGCCTCGCCGTTCAGGTCCGGCCGCTCGCGCCGCCACTGCTCGCGGATCAGATCCACCGGATCGATTGTCTTGTCACCCATGGACAACACTCTATTCGATGCCATATAGTTCGGTAGCGAATTATCAACCACCGAATAGTTCGGAGCTTTCCATGAACGCCACTGCCCGTCCCGCCACCACCCGTCCCGCCGCCGTCCGCCAGGCGCAGGACGCCGAGATCATCGGTAACGAGACCACTTCCGTGCGCCTGCTCATCGACTCCAACGAGGCGGGCGGGTCGGTCAGCACGGTCGAGGTCACCATGGCCCGCGGCGCGGACGGCGCGGTGCCGCACTACCACACGCTCTCCGACGAGCTGTTCTACGTCGCAGACGGCGAACTGCAGGTGCTGGCCGGAGACAAGATCCTCACCGTCGGCGCGGGCGGCACCATCGTCGTGCCGAAGTTCATGCCGCACGCCTTCGGCGCCTCCCCCGACAGCTCCGCCCGCATCCTCATCGCCCTCATGCCCGGCGTGGAGCGCCACGGCTACTTCCGCTTCCTCGAGCGCCTCGCGACGGGCACGGTCACCCCCACCGAGTTCGAAGCCGCTCAGGAGGACTTCGACAACTACTTCACCGATGTGCCGATGTGGCGCGCCGAGCGCGAAGCCAACCGCGCCTGAGCCGCAACGCGTGACGAACGATCATGAAAACCGCACCGACACCGGCGAATCCGCGGTCCGCCGCGGGGTCGCCGCGGTCGCGGCAACCTACTAATCGGTCAATTGCCTTATTTCAGACCGCCCGGTAGCCCCGGAGTCGCGGGCTGGTGTGCCACAGACCACTGGAAATACGGAATGATCGGCGCACAGATACGGGTTGACGGCTCCATGGTCTTCTCTGTTCCCGTCACCGTGCGCGGCTACGAGCTCGATATCAACGGGCATCTGAATCAGGCGGTGTATCTGCAGTATGCGGAGCATGCGCGGTGGGAGTTGTTGCGGGTGAGCGGGCTGGCGGGCGAGAAGATGGTGGCGGCGGGGATCGGGCCGGTGGTGCTGGAGCAGACCGTGAAGTACCAGCGGGAGCTGCATTTGGGCGACGAAGTGCGTGTGACCTGCGTATTCGAATGGCCGGGCGGTAAGACTTTCCGGATGCGGCAGCAGATCGTGAAGATCGACGGGACGGTATCGGCGCAGATCGATGTGGTGACCGGCATTCTCGACTTGCAGGCCCGCAAACTGGTTGCGGATCCCGGTGCGGCGCTGCGGGCCATTGCCGAGTCTCCGCAAGTGCTGGGTCTCTGAACGAATGCTCTCGCGCCGAGGGCACCTCGTTTAATCAGCGAAAATCTTTCAGCGGGAGCGGTTTCCGAAACCCCGGCGGAGTTTGCCGGGGTGGCGGAAATCTTTCGTTGCGGACCGATTCCGGGGCGTTGGGGGATATGATTCAGATCACGCTCGGCCCCGCAGCAAATCCCGAGCAGATCGGAGTTCCGCATGACCGGCGCCCTGCACCGAACCGGATCGACCGCCGCCGTCAGCACCTCGCCACCGCTACCTGGCTACCTTGTCGCAGCCACCGAGCGAAGTATCAGCGTGCGGGTCGGTGACGGCACCTGGACCTTCCACCGGACCGATGTCCTCGACATCACCCGGTGGGACACTGCGGCGGCACAGGTCGGCTGTGAGGGCCGGCCGGTGCTGGTGCACGTACGGTCCGGCGCCACTGCCGATTTCACGCGCCGCCGCCGCGTGGAGGTCACCGATCGTCCACTCACCCTGGCTCCGGAACAGAGCCCGGCGCGTGGCGACGACCAACTGCTCCGCGAGACCGAAATCTGGGCCCGCGGACTGGAACTGACCACGCGTCCCGGGGTCGGCGGGGCCACCATGACCTGCTGTCAGACCCGATCCCATCGCGGCAGCGACGACGGCATAGCCTGCGACAGCCTGGACTGACGGGGGCGCACATGCCCGCCCGCACAATGGGTTCGGTGCTTATCGTCACCGAGGCCGAGGACCTGCACGGCGATGCCCTGGCCGCCACCCTGCGCAAACACCACGGGCACAACCCGATTCGCCTCGACATGCGCGACTTCCCGCGCGAGAACGGGACTTTCCGGCTCGGCGCCGACGGCTCCTACCGGAGCCTGTCGCACATCTTCGGGCTCGACGATGTCACCTCGGTGTGGTGGCGGCGGCCGCACCCGTGTGAAGTCCCGACCGGTCTGAGTGACGAGGACGACACCTATCGGCGGGCCGAATGCGATGGCTTCCTGCAGGGCCTGCTCTGGTCGGTGCCCGCGCTGTGGGTCAACGATCCGGGTGCGGACCGCACCGCCTCGCGCAAGATCGTGCAGTTGGAGACGGCCTATCGCGCGGGGTTCGCGGTCCCGGAGACCCTGGTCACCAATGATCCCGACGAGGCGCGGGCGTTCATCGAATCCCGGCCCGGCCCAGTGGTTTACAAGCGGACGGGCACGGGTCGGGGCGCGTTCACCGAGACCCGCCTGTTCGCCCCGGCGGACTTCGACCGACTGGCCACGATCCGCAACTCCCCCACCATCTTCCAGGACTACATCCGCGCCGAGAGCGATCTGCGGATCGTCTGGGTGGACGGCATCGAGTGGGTGGTGCGCATCGATTCGCAATCCGGTGTGGGACGGGTGGATTCGCGCCTGGACACCTCGGTGGCCTTCACCGCCGATCGCCTGCCCGCCTCGGTGAGCAAGTCGCTCACCACGCTGATGGGCGCGCTGGGACTGGCTTTCGGCGTGCTGGACCTGCGGGTGGGCATCGACGGCGAGTTCTACTTCCTGGAGGTCAACCCACAGGGGCAGTTCGCCTACCTGGAGATCAAGACCGGTCTGCCGATGTTCCAGAGCCTCGCAAACCTGCTGGTACTCGGCGACGGGACCGTGATCCCCTAGGCACGCGCCATCGCGATCCGTCCGTGATCGCAAGTCCGCGACCGACTTTCGCCGGTCGGGACCTCACGTTCCGTTCCCGGAGCGGGATGACGCTATTTGCCGGCCTTGGCGGCCTTGCGGCGGTTCGCGCCACCCCGGCTGCGGAGTTGCACATGCGACTCCACCAGCACGTTGTGGATGAAGCCGTACGACCGCCCGGTTTCCCGTGCCAGGGACCGGATACTGGCTCCGGCCTCGTACTGCTTCTTCAACTGGGATTGCAAGCGATCGCGGGATTTCCCGGTGACGCGCGTGCCTTTACCCAATACGGCTTTACCCTGTGCGGGCCTGTCACTCATGGCTATCCTCCGAGTCGCCGTGGGCGCCTCATTCCAGGTTAGAGACTTGTGCTTCCGTGATCAACGAAACGGTGTGATCCGAATCACCGCAATCCCGGCAAACGAACCGGGCTGTCTCGAACCTGCGGGCCCCTCGATCACGATCCCACTGATCGGGCGGGTTTCGGACACGGCTCGGCAACGGCATCGATTCTGTTGAGACACAGTCTTTTTCCACGCCACCAGCGACAGCCGCCCGCCGGAGGAAGCGAGCGGGTCCGGGACGCCCACAACGCCGCGATCGTGACGGCCGATTCCACCGCGGAACCCGCCACCGCCCACGCCAGCAGCGCGGGTGGCCCGGCGGCGTGCTCGGTCCGCGTCATCACCAGGTGCCCGGTCAGCATCGCGGCATTCATAGCGGCCCCTGCCACCCAGACGCGGGTCGTCGGACGCGTCCACAGATGCCAGGCGCACAGCAGACACCCGAGGGTGAGCACGTTCAGCAGCGCGAACAAGGGTGTCGGCGCGCAGTCGTGGCCGGAGGTCAGTGCCGCGTGCGGCACGGCCGACCCCACCGCCAGCACCGCACCGCACCGCCCGGTGACCATGGTCGCGGCCCTGCCCCGCACCGCGACCGCGGTCGTCGAACTGCCTGCCGTCACGGATGTTTCGGGTGGCAGCAGTGGGAGGTACGGGTTTCGGGGACGCCGAGGGCGGGGTTGCGGTCGAAGAAGCCGAACGGTTTGAGGGTGAAGCCGGCGTAGTCGACGGGCATGACCGGCCAGTCCTCCAGGCGGGGGAAGTGGGTGAGGCCGAAGGTGTGCCAGAGCACGATGTCCTCGCCGTCGATACCGCGGTCGGCCGCCTGGTAGGCGGGCAGGCCCGCGCCGCCCGGATGCTGGTTCACCAGATCGCCTGCGGGATAGCGCTCTTCGGGCGCGTACCGGGTGATCCACAGCTGGTGGGTGGTGAAGGCGGCGCGGGCGGCGATCGAGGAGGCCGGATCGGCCAGCAGGTTCGGCTGCTGACGCGGGTACAGGGCGTATCCGGTGGGTGCGCCCATCCGGTTGGTGTGTTCGGTGCTGACCACGTGCCACACCCGCCCGGCGGCGGCATCGGCGTCGCGGGCCGCGCCCGCCTCGCTGACGAGCCGGGTGGTCGTGGAGCCGAACGCGTTTCCGTACGGATTGTCCGGTCCCATGGGGACCCGCCGTACCTCGACCTCGTCCACCGCATTGGCGACGCCGTCCACGGTCATATCCAGCCGCGCACTGAAAAGATGCTGGTGGTAGGGCAATCCGAGCCCCGGCGCGACCTCACTCTGATACGGCGAGCCCTCCGGCGGGTAGGCGGCGCTGAACGCGACCCCGGTCAGCTTGGCCTCGCATTCGATGGTGCCGTCGAGGTAGAGGTACCAGTAGAACCCGTAGTCGTAGTTGCCGACGGTGGTGAAGAAGCTGATCACCAGCCGACGCTGCCTGCGCACCTCGCTGACCCCGGTGAACAGGTCGGTGTGCTTCCACAGCGTCCCGTAGTCCTCCTCGTGCAGGCAGATGGCGTTCTCGATGGTGCGCGGCATGCCGAGTTCGTCGCTGAGCACGGCATCGAAGTAGTGGATCTCGCCGAGGCAGTCACAGCCCAGCCGCAGGGAGTTGGTGAAGCGGCCGAACAGGTATTCGCCGGTGTCGAAGTAGTTCTGCCAGAAGCGGTTGGGCTGCGGATCGGCGTAGGGCACCACCATTTCCGCGATGGATGCCCGGTAGAGGACCGGCCGGTCGCGGTCGCCGTCGCGGAAGCTCAACTGCCGCAGGATCAGTCCCTCGCGGGCGTCGAATCCGATGCGCAGCCGCCAGTTCGCCCACGCGATGTGGTCGCCGTCGACGACGAAGCTGGGCCCGTCGGGCTGGGTGATCTCGATGGGCCGCAGGGTCTCGAAACCCGGCAGCGCCAGTTCCGGATCCTGGAAGTTGCCGTGCTCCGCGGGCACGTCGAAGACGCGGTGGTCGATCAGCTTCAGCAGTTCTCCGGTGATGATGTCGACGTAGGCGCACAATCCGTCCACCGGATGCGCCCACGGGTGATCCTGCGGATGGTCCTGCCGGAAGGCGAACACGCGGATGATGCGTCTGCCCTCCTCACCGGGAAGGTCGTAGTGCCCAGCCGAGAGCGGCACGCACACGGTGGCGGCCGGGTCCACGCCGCGGGCGCGCAGTGCGGCACACCAGGTTTCGTTCTCGGCGAGCACGGTGCCGACCGCCGCGAACTCCTCCTCCAGGATGGGGACCTGCCCCTGGGCCGGATCGAGGGGCGTGTCGGCGCGGATCTCGCGCGCGGTCAGCGACACCAGCACATCGCGGGAGCCGCCGGAGGAGATGTCCAGCAACAGCACCCGCGCCCGCCGTTCCGGTGGCGGCGCGCTGCGCTCGGCGTGCGCGAGCACCTCCGCCTTGTCCGGCTCGTCGAGCCCGACGTACACGAATCGCGTGGTGGCTCCGATGATTCCGGCGTCCACCAGGATGGCGCGGATCAGCGTGATCTCCGCGGCGGACAGGCTCGCGAGCACTGCGGGGGCAGCGGTGTCACCGGCCGCGAGATCGGTGGCCTCGCGGGGCGCGAGCACCGATCCCGCGACCCGC
>NZ_JBSGBY010000535.1:0-5931 GCF_053601505.1 Nocardia sp. NPDC004722 | reverse complement strand
GTTCTCGATGTAGTCCTCTGAAACGACGGAGCCGCCGCCCGAAAAGGGCGGCGGCTCCGTCGTTTTCGGGACGGCCTCAGCTGTCGGCGGCCGACACCGTCATGTAGACCTGGTAGCGATCGGCCCGGTACCACGACTGCGCGTGCTCGACGGCGCGATCCCGCGAATACGAGATGCGGTCGAAAGCCAGTAGCGGCGAACCGGTTTCGGTGCCCAGCCAGCCCGCGTGCCGCTCGTCGGCGGCCACCGCGCGCACGCTCTGCTCGGCGCGGTCGATGGGACAGTCGTACTCGCGGGCGAACAGCGCGTAGAGCGACTGCGTCAGCTCCTGATCGAGCAGGTCCGGCAACAGATCCTCGCGGTACCAGCCGTCGTCGATGGACATCGGCAGCCCGTCGGCCAGCCGCAACCGAACCAGGTGGAACGCCTTCGTATTCGCGGCCAGCCCCAGCGCGGTCGCCGAGGCCGGGGGCGGCACGGCGTGATCGGTGTGCAGCACCACCGTGCTCGGGGTGCGGCCCAACCGGCGCATGTCGTCGGAGAACGACGCCATGTGCAGGCGCGAGCGGGCCACCCGCTCGGCCACGAAGGTGCCCTTGCCCGGAATGCGAGTGATGGTGCCCTCGGATTCGAGCTGGCCCAGCACCTCGCGCACGGTCATGCGGCTGACCCGGTAGTCGTCGCAGAGCTGCCGCTCGCTGGGCAGCATCTCGCCGGGACGCAGATTCGCGCACAGGGTGGTCAGCGCCGAACGGAGCTGCGCTTGTTTGGTCACGCGCCCTGACACGTCGATCCGGTCCTCTCCGCCCCCTGCGGACGCGGTCACTTCTCGTTGCGCGCCTTGGGGAATCGCTTCTGCTTGGCCACCCAGCCTGCCATCTTGGCCCAGTGGCCCTTCGCGGGGGTGACCTTCGAGATGAGCTCGCGGTCCCACTCGTCGGCCTCGGTCAGGCCGTCGACGGTCTCGACGAGGGCCTTCGCCGCGGCCAGGGAACCGACGACCCGGTCACCCATGACGCCGTCGGCGCCGACGAGGGTGACACGCACGCCGACGCGGCCGATGGGCTGCAGCACCGCGGTGGCGGAACCGCCGTGCTCGGCCACGAATCCCTTCACGGAATCCACGACGGACGGCGAGACTTTCTCGGATGCCGGGGCGGCAGTAGCGCTCATGGGCTGCAGTTTACCCACCGGTATTTCAGCGTCTATGAAGCGCCGCGCATCTCACATCCGATGAGGCGTCCGATACCGCCGCGGGGGCCGGGTGTAGAACTGGAAGCATGCGCGCCATCCAGGTTTCCGAGCACGGCGGTCCCGAGGTCCTGCGGTACGTGGAGGTGCCCGACCCGCAGGTCGGGGCCGGACAGCTGCTGGTGAAGACGCAGGCGGCCGGAATCAACTTCATCGACACCTACATTCGCACCGGGCGTTATCCGACGCCGGTCCCCTACGTTCCGGGGTCGGAGGGCAGCGGCGTGGTGACCGCGGTCGGGCCCGACGTCACCGACTTCCTGATCGGTGACCGGGTCGCGTGGGCGGCGGCTCCCGGCAGTTACGCCGAGCAGGTGATCGTTCCTGCCGCCGTGGCGATTCCGGTGCCGGACGGGGTGAACGCCGAGATCGCGGCGTCGGCGTTGCTCCAGGGCATGACGGCGCACTATCTGATCGAATCGATCTACAAGCCGTCGCCGGACGACGCGGTGCTGGTGCACGCGGGCGCGGGCGGCGTGGGATTGATTCTGACGCAGCTGCTTTCGGCACGCGGGGTGCGCGTGATCACCACGGTGTCCACCGACGACAAGGAGAAGCTGTCGCGCGATGCGGGCGCCGCGGAAGTGCTGCGCTACGAGGAGGACGTCGCCGCGCGGGTGCGTGAGCTCACCGGCGGTGTCGGCGTGGCCGCCGCTTACGACGGAGTGGGCGCCTCGACGTTCGAATCGAGCTTGGCGGCCACGCGAATTCGCGGCATGGTGGCGTTGTTCGGCGGGGCGAGCGGGCCGGTGCCGCCGTTCGACCTACAGCGCCTCAACCCCCTGGGCTCCCTGTTCGTCACCCGCCCGACCCTGGCCCACTACACCCGCGATCGCGCCGAATTGCTGTGGCGCTCAGGCGATATCATGAACGCCGTCGCCGACGGCACCCTGCATGTCCGGATCGGCGGCAGCTACCCCCTGGCCCAGGCCGAGCAGGCCCACCGCGATCTCGAGAGCCGCAAGACGACCGGCTCGATCGTGCTGGTGCCCTGAGACCGGACCACCCACCCCGGTCCTGGGCTCGATCGCTATCGTGCCCAGGACTTTTCGGGCGCGGCCAGGCCGCCGGGCGCGCGCGGGTTCGAGTGTTCGGTCGCGGCTAGTCGATGTCGCGGCCGGTGAGGCCGCGGTAGACGAAACGGGTCACGGCGTCGATGGCCTCGTCGTCGGTGAGAGTCAGGCCGCCTTCCTCCACCGCCTGCAGTAGGCCGGTGGCCGACAGGAACATCATGGCCAGGCTGACCTCGTCCGAGCCGGGCAGGCGCAGTCCAGCGGCGGCGAAACCGTCGAGATGGTCGGCTACTTCCTCGCGTTGCTCGGTGGCGAATCGGGCTGCGATGCGGGCGAAGTCGGCGTTGACCAAGGCCGCTTGGCCGACCGAGCGCAGGACCGGCCAGTTCTTGCGGCCGAAGTTCCAGTAGGCCGCGACGTGATAGCGGACCGAGGCCGGGTCGGTGAAGTCGGCGGTGTGGGCGGGGTCCTCGGCGGAGTCGTCGCTCTCGTCGGCGAGGTCTTTCAGCAGCGCCTGTAGGAGCTCTTCCTTGCTGCTGAAGTGGTTGTAGAACGAGCCCGCGGCCCGTCCGGCGGCCGCGGTGATGTCGGTGATCTTGGTGTTGAGATAGCCGCGCTCGGCGAACAGCTGCCGGGCGGCGTGTTTGAGCGCCTGTTCGGTCTCGGCCGATTTCTCGCTGCGGCGGGCTGCCACTGTCCACCTCCTTGACAGCGGAAGCTACCACCCTCAATACTGAATTCACATTCAGTGAATATCGATTCAGTTTTGGGAGTCGCCATGAACACGCAGGTCCTCGTCGCGGGAGCCGGTCCGACCGGGCTCGCCCTCGCCATCGATCTGGCCCGGCGCGGCATAGGGGTACGCATCGTCGACAAGGCCGAGGAGTTCTTCGTGGGCTCCCGCGGCGACGGCATCCAGCCGCGCACCCTCGAGGTGTTCGAGGATCTCGGCGTGCTCGACGCGGTGCTGGCCCAGGGCATGCCGCAGGCGCCGCTGCTGATCCACGTGGACGGGCAGTTCGTGATGGAACGGCGGATGAGCGACTGGCGCGAGCCCAGTGCGGAAGTGCCGCACCCGAATCCGTGGGTGCTGGCCCAGGCCGATACCGAGCGGGTGCTGCGCGAGCGGCTCGCCGAACTCGGGGTCCGGGTCGAATCGGGTACGGCGCTGGTGGAATTCAGCGGTGGCGACGACGCGGTGACCGCGACCCTCGAGCACGCCGGGAAGCGTGAGACCGTGCGGGTGGATTATCTCGTCGGCGCGGACGGCGGGCGCAGCATCGTGCGCAAGGCCCTCGGCATCGCCTTCGAAGGCAGCACCGACGAGTCGATCCGGATGCTGCTGGGCGACGTGTGCGCGGACGCGCTCGATCATTCGGTCGGCTACTGGTTCTCGGATTCGAGCGCGCCGACGGACGGCATCGCGCTGATGCCGCTGCCCGGCGGGCGCAGGTTCCAGTTCGCCACCGGCCTGGACGCGGACTCCGGCACCGAACTCGCGGTGCTGCAGGACCACGTCACCCGCCGCTCACGCCGTGACGACATCGTCCTGTCCGAGCTGACCTGGTCGACGGTGTGGCGGCCGAATGTGCGCCTGGCACAGCGGTATCGGATGGGTCGAGTGTTCCTCGCCGGGGACGCCGCGCACGTGCATCCGCCGACCGGCGGGCAGGGGCTCAATACCGGCGTCCAGGACGCCGTCAACCTGGGCTGGAAACTCGAAGTCGCACTGCGCCATCCGGGTGCGGCGAGCGAGGCGCTGCTGGACACCTACGAGACCGAACGGCGCACCACCGCCGCCCGGGTGCTGGGCCTCAGCAGCGAACTGCTCGACCGGACGATCAAGGGCGATCCCGACGCCATGGATCGCGAGGGCACCCACCAGCTCGACATCAGCTATCGGACCGAGCCGGGGGCTGGGCTCCGCGCGGGTGACCGCGCACCCGATGCTCCGCTCACCGACGCGAACGGCAAGACCGTGCGGTTGTTCGAGCTCTTCGCCTGGCCGCAGGCCACGCTGCTGCTGTTCGGTCCCGCCGCCGACGACGCGGGGGTGCCGTCGATCGCGGTCGACACCAAGGTGGTTCGCATCCTCGGATCGGGATCAGCGTCCGGTACGGGCGAATTCGTCGATGCCGAGGGCCATGCGCAGCGCGCCTACCAGGCCGCCGACGGTACCCGCGCGCTCATCCGCCCTGACGGATATGTCGGTTTCATCGGCGGCTGAGCACTTCTCCACCCACACTGAACTCTTCCTCGAGCTCGGGGCTTCCTGGGGGCTGGTGTGAGAAGGGGTTTCAGGGGAAGCCCCTGAGAGCCCGAGTGTTGCCCCCACCGTGCAGAATGATCATGCTGCCGCGCAAGACGATTCGCCCGGACCGAACATTTTCGGCCACGCGAGGACGCCGCGACCCCGTAAGGTGGTCGCGGCGAAGGGTTCGGGCGGCCGGCAGGTAGAGGCGCATCGGTCAGAGGTGGTCTGGGATGTTGGTGAAGGTCCGTAACGACGACCCGTCGCGGTTGTCGAACACCGAGCGCACGGTGGTGAACTGGCTCAAATCCTGGAGTGGTCCGCAGGCGGTGCCCGGGATCGCGGTCGTGCAGTGCCAGGACGCCGACGTGGTGGTGTGGACTCCGCAGACCTGTGTGGTGGTGGGCGTGCACGGCTTCACCGATCGGGTCACCGGAACCCTCACCTGCGCGCAGGATCAGCCGTGGACCGTGGACGGCAAGCCCGCGCCCCTCGACGGGGACGCCGATCCCCTCGAACGGGTGCGACGCCAGACCGTCGATCTGGCCGGACAGTTGCGGTCCGCGCCCGGGCGCGAGCGGGTGCCGGTCAGCGGACTGGTGTTGCTGGTGCCGCAGCTGGGCAGCCGGGTGAAGCTCGAAAAGGGTGACCTGCCCGCCGGAATCGACGTGCTGATCGGCGACGGGCCCTCCTCGCTGCGCGCCTATTTCACCAAGCTGGCGGAGGGCGCTCCGGCGTCCTGGGATGCCGCGCAGGTCGGCCAAGCGCTCGGTGCGCTCGGATTCGCCGCCGCCGCAAGCTATTCCGATCTGGTCACCGAGGGGTTCCCGGTGCCGGACTCGGCGCGGGACGCGCCGCTGCCGTTCTCGAGCCGGGCCACCGAGGTGCTCTCGGTGCCGACCGAACCGCTGCGTTCGCCGGGTGGATCCGAGGCCGGTGGCGCGGCCTCCGGCGGTGTGGCCGGCGCGGAGGACGAGACGCGTCCGGTCGTGCAGCAGGAGCCCGCCGTGCCCGCGCGCGGTGCCGGGTCGGCGGCCAAGGCGGCGATTCCCGCCGCGACCTCGGCGGCCGCGGCCGCGGCGGCATACGCGGCGGTCACCGGAATGCAGCCGCAGTCACCACCCGCGGCGACACCGCAGGGGCGGGGCAATCCGCCGCCGCCCACCCCGATGCCGGGAGCCCGGCCGACACAACCCTTGCCCGTGCCGATGGGACAACCGCAGCGGCCACCGGTCGGGCCCGGACCGCAAACCGGCCCGCCGCCGGGCACTTTCGCACCGCCGCAGCAGCAACAGCAACCGCCGCCGCAGTCCGGGTTCCCGCTGTGGTCGGAGCAGCGGGCCACGCGCGGAACCGAGCCGTCCATGCGCGCGCTGCCGACCCTGGGCGTGCTCACCTTCGTGGTGCTGTTGCTCG
>NZ_JBSGBY010000534.1:0-5943 GCF_053601505.1 Nocardia sp. NPDC004722 | reverse complement strand
GCTCGTCCAGCTCGGCGCGCGGCAGCAGCCGCTGTGCGTCGCGTTCGGCCGCGCCGGCGGCGAAGTGGGCGGCGAGCCGCGTCGCGACCGCCAACGCCTGTTCGGCGTCGGCGATCACGTCCGCGGCGACCACCCGATCAGCGATCTCGGTCATGCTGTGCACCAAGGTTTTCCGGTCGTGCTCATGGCGGACTCCTTCGGGGCGGCGGGTCAGGCGGTGGCGAGGTGATCGGCGAAGGCGGAGCGGTCGAATCGCCCGGCGGGTGCGAAGCGGGCCAGCAGGGCGCTCGCGTCCTCCCCGGTGACCTCGGTGATGAATCGTCCTGCGGCCTCGACGGAATCGATGCCCAGCAGCGGTTGCGGCCGATGCAGCAGGCCGACCAGCGCCGAGGCGACGCGCCCGTCGACCGCGGCCGCGGCGAACAGCTGGTTGCCGATCTCGGCGAGTTCGGGATCGCCGAGGAACAGCCGGGTCACCCGATTCGCCGCATCCCCGCGCGCGGTCAGGAACTCCTGGTATCGGCGATCGATCCAGTCCTGGTCGAACGGTCCGTCGTGCACGGCCGCGGCCGCGACGAGCCGTTGCGCCTGGATCAGCCCGCTCTGCGCGCCCTGCCCGGCGATCGGATCGTGGGCCGCCGCGGTGTCGCCGAGCGAGGCCACCACATGACCGCCGGCGGTGCGCCCCGATCCGGCGCGAACCACCGGCCGTACCGCGCCTTTCAGCCAGGAGTGCGGATCCTCGGCGATCACCTGCGCGGCGAGCACCTCGGGCAGGTCCCAGTCGATGTAGTCGCGGTAGAGCTCACGCACGATCCGCAACGCGGTGTCCGCGGAATCGGCTGCGGCGAAACGCTTTTCCCAGTCACTGCCGGGCCGGGCCCAGCCCAGGAAGGCCCAGCTGGGGCCCGCGTCCTTGTGCAGATACGGCCCCCACCAGCCCTCACCCTGGTCGGCGAAGATGGAGAATCCGCTGTGCGCGCCGCCCGCGCGGCTGCGATGGGCGAACACGCCCGGGTCGTGGCCGAGCCCGGTGACCGTGACGGTGAGCAGCGAACGCTGCGGCGCGGCATAGGGACTGCGGGACTCGTCGACCGCGAACAGCTGCGACAGCCCGCCGCGCCCGGTGGCGACCAGCGTGAGATCGGCTGCGCCGGCTATGGTGTCGAGCGATTCGGGCGTCACCTGGTCCACGACGAAACGGCCGCCGCGTTCCTGGAAGGCGGTCAGTCGCTCGTCGGCCTTGAGCCTGGTGTCGACCGCCACGCCGACATAGCCGTCGAAGTGCCCGTCGAAGGCGATGAGCTCCTCGCGTTCGGGCCCGGCGATGCGCACGCTCAGACCGGTGTGACGGGGTGCGCGGGCGGTGTACGTGTCGAGCCCGAGAGCTGTTTCGGCCTGCTGGGTTTCGCCGAACTCGAGGGCGGTGCCGGTGGCCGGGACGTCGTCGCGCAGCGCGCGCTGATCGCGGTCGCTGTAGAGGGTGACGTCGAACCCGGCGTCGAGCAGGCCGAGCGCGGCGGTGACGCCGGTCTGCCCGGCGCCGATCACGGCGGCCGAGCGGGTGGAGCGCTGTGCTGCGGTCATGCGTGAATCTCCTGTTCTGTGCGGGATCCCGGCCGGGACTCCGTGTCGGTCAGTGCGGTCGACGCGGCGCCGCCGAGGCGGTAGCTCGCGCCGCGATGCTGCGGTGGCAGCCGGTCGCCCGCGCCGAACAAGGCGTTGCGCAGGGTGCCCGGCGCGTAGTCGGCGGCGTACGCGCCGCGTGCGGTGAGGACCGGAACGACATGGCGCACAATGTCTTCGAAACTTCCGGGGGTGATGGCGTAGGCCAGGTTGAAGCCGTCCACGTCGGTGGCGTCCACCCAGTCCTGCAGCTGGTCGGCGACCGTGGACCCGGAGCCGACGAAGACCGGCCCCATCCCGCCGATGCCCGCCCAGCGTCCGATATCCCGGACGGTCCATTCCCGGCCGTCGTCATCGAACTCCTGGAACGCCGCGACCGCCGACTGGATGGCATTGCTCTGCACCTGACCGATCGGGTCGTCCAGGTCGTAGGTCGACAGGTCGATGCCCATCCAGCCCGACATGAACACCAGACCGCCCTCCACGCTGGCGTAGGACAGATACTCCTCGTGTTTGGCGTGCGCGGCCGCATCGGTCGCGTCGGTGACGATGGTCGCGAGCGCGTAGATCCGCGCGGCGTAGCGGCCCCGGCCCGCGGCTTCCAACGCGTCCCGGATCCGGGAAACCGTCTGTGTCAGGACGCGTTTGGAGGGTCCGGCGACGAAGATGGCCTCGGCGTTCTCGGCGGCGAAGCGCACCCCGCGCGGCGAGGCCCCGGCCTGGTAGATCACCGGTGTGCGTTGCGGTGACGGTTCGGACAGGTGGATGCCCGGCACGGTGTAGTGCGTGCCGCGGTGACCGATATGGTGCACCTTCGCCGGATCGACGTAGACGCCGCGGTCCGCGTCGCGCACCACCGCGTCGTCCTCCCAGGAACCCTCCCACAGCTTGTAGAGCACCTCGAGGTATTCGTCGGCCTGGTTGTAGCGCTCATCGTGATCGAGTTGATCGTCGGCGCCGAAATTCCTTGCGGCCGAAGGCAGATACCCGGTGACCACGTTCCAGCCCAGCCGTCCACCGGTGAGGTGATCGAGGGTGGACAGCCGACGCGCGAACGGATACGGATGCTCGAATCCCGTGCCGGTGGTGATCCCGAAACCCAGATGCTCGGTGACCGCGGCCATCGCCGACACCAGCAGCAGGGGATCGGCCACCGGGATCTGCGCGCCCTGACGCAGCGCGGCGATATCGTCGCCGCCGTAGACGTCGTAGGTGCCCAGCACATCGGCGATGAAGATGCCGTCGAATCGCCCGCGCTCCAACAGCTTCGCCAGCTCGGTCCAGTAGCTGAGTTCCTTGTAGCGGTGTGACTGGTCCTGCGGATGCCGCCACAGGCCCGGGGATTGATGGGCCACGCAGTTCATGTCGAAGGCGTTGAACCGGATCCGGCGGGTCATCGCACGGTCTCCGTGGCCGGTGCGCGCTCGCCCGCGCTCCACGCGAACGGCAACGCCGTGCCATTGAGCAGGTGATCGCCGATCGCGCGGGCCTTCTGAATAGCCGGATTGTGCACCGAGATGGTGCGGGCGTTGCGCCAATGCCGGTCCAGCCGCAGCCGTTCCGATACCGCCGACGCGCCACCGACTTCGAACAGCAGCGTGGTCGCGGGCAGCACCAGGTCGATGACCGCGAGCTGCGCCCGGGCGGCGGCGAGTTCGGCTGCCACCAGCTGCGTTTCGTCCTTCGCGCCCGCGGCCAGCACGGTGTCGAGCAGATCGGCGACCGCCAGCACGCTCGCCTCGGCGGCGAACGCGGCGGCCGAGAGCCGCCCGATCACCTGCTGCACCAAGGGATCCTCGCGCGGCAGGTCCGCGACCGAATGGGTGTAGCCGCGGGTCCGCGCGGACACCCATGCGCGGGCATCGCTTTCCGCGCGCCGGGCGATCCCGGCCAGCACCGCCAGTTGCACCAGCTGCAGATAGGCCGTCGCATACGTGGGGCCGGGGGCGCCGTATCCGGGTCCGAGAATCTGTTCGTCGGTCACCACCACGTCGGTGAATTCGGTGGTGCCGCTGGCGGTGAGCCGCTGTCCGAACCCGTCCCAGTCGTCGTGCTGGCGCACCCCGTCGGCCGCGGCGTCGACCAGTACGCCGACCCGCTCACCGTCCCGATCCGCAGCCGCCAGAATGTAATCCGCGTACAACGAGCCGGTGCTGTAGTACTTGGTGCCATTGAGCCGCCACCGCTCGCCGTCCCGGGTGAGCCGCGTGCGATAGCGGTCGACCGCGCCGACCCCGGGCTCGGTGATCGCATTGCCGACCAGCGTCCCGCTGGCCGCCGCCCGCAACCAGCGCTCCCGCTCGGGTTCGAGCTCGGCCAGCAGTTGGTCCTCGACGAAGGAGAAGTGCACCCGGAGGGCTTGCGGCAGATTCGATTCCGCCGCCGCCAAGGCGATGAGCTGACGGAAGAGCTGACGCACCGTGACGCCGTAGCCGCCGAACTCGACCGGCACGCGCAGCGCGCCGAACTTCGCGTCGCGTAGCCACCCGATCTCCTCGAACGGCAGTCGCCGGTCGGTCTCGCGGTCGACCGCGCCCGCGGCGATGCGCTCGAAGATCGGGCCGAAGATCGCGTCGAGTTCGGCATCGGTGGTGGTCTTCGCCTCGACGGTGGTCATCGCGCCACCGCCACCGGCTCGCGAGTGCCCGCACCGGAGGCGGATTCGGCCTCCAGCTCGCGCACGATCGGCAGCACATGCTTGCCGAAGTACTCGACTTCCTCGTGATAGTGCAGGAAGCCCAACAGCAGCAGGTTCACCCCGCGCTTCTTGTACTCCACGATCCGGTGTGCGATCTGCTCGGGGGTTCCGATGAGCTTGGAACGGAACCCGTCGTTGTACTGCACGAGATCCTCGAAGGTGGAATCGGCCCACATGCCGCGCTTGTCGCCGGTGGAGTTGCCGGCCTGCTGCACCGCCCCGCGGAACCCCTCGACGGCCTCGGGATCGGCCTTGGCGACGATCTCACGCAGGGTCTCCCGGGCCTCGGCCTCGGTGTCGCGGGCGATGAGGAATCCGTTGAGCCCGAACCGCACTGTCCGCCCGTGCTCGGCGGCCGAGGCACGCACCTCGGTGATCTGCTCGGTGATGCCGTCGAAGTCCTTGCCATTGCTGAAATACCAGTCCGACACGCGCCCGGCCATGGCGCGCGCCGCGGTCGAATTGCCGCCCTGGAAGATCTCCGGATGCGGGCGTCCGGGCGCCGAGATCGGTTTGGGTTTGAGGTCGTAACCGCGCAGCCGGTAGAAGTCGCCCGCGAACTGGGCCTCGTCCTCGGTCCAGCTCCTGCGCAGCACCTCGATGAATTCCTCCGAGCGCCGGTAGCGTTCGTCGTGCTCGAGCCAGGGCTCCCCGAGCGCGGTGAACTCGCCCTTGAACCAGCCGCTCACCACATTCACCGCCGCCCGGCCGCCGGAGAGGTGATCGGCGGTGGCGAGCAGCTTGGCCAGCACCGCCGGCTGCCACAGGCCGGGATGGACGGCGGCGATGACCTTGAGCCGTTCGGTGGCCAACAGCAGCGCGAGACTGAAACTGGTCGACTCGTGCTGGTAGGCCGCCCCGTAACTGGCCATGTACCGCACCTGGCTCAGCGCGTACTCGAAGCCGTTGTTCTCCGCCAGTACGGCCAGCTTCTTGTTGTACTCGTAGCTCCAATCGGTGCGCTGCTCGATATTGCTGACAACGAGACCGCCGCTCACGTTCGGCACCCAATACGCGAATTTCAAAGGCTCTGAGGCGATATCGATTTCATGATCCGCGGACACAGTGATACTCCATCGAAAGTAGGGAGGGGTAAGACGGAATTCCCGCGCGCGGGGCTCGCGCGCTCAGGAAGCGCTGGAACAACAGCTCTCGTTGATCATGACCACCAGCCTAGGATTGTTGAAAAATGTTGTCCAACAGGCATTTTGGATGCCGCGATAGGATTTCCCTGCCACGTTGCGGGGCCGTGCTCAGGCCGCCCGCGTCCCGAGTGAAACCGCGCGCCTGACCAGTACTTCGTGCAATGTGCGTGCCGCGTGCGGGGGAACCGTCGATTTGCGCCGCTGCGCCACGAGCAGCACCTCGGTGGTGCGGCAATCGAGCGGGCGCGAGGTGATCACACCGCTTTCCTCGAGTGGATCACCGGAAATGCTGTAATCGGGCGCATCGAACGCGCACTCGGCAGCGGCGGGATGGGCACGGTCTACCTGGCCGGCCCCCCCCCCCCACCCCCCCCCCCCCCCCACAAACCCCCCCCCCCCCCCCCCCCCCCCCCCCCCGCGGCAACCCCCCCCCGACAACCCCCAACGCAAAACGGGTCGGCCCATAGAAAAACA
>NZ_JBSGBY010000533.1:0-5946 GCF_053601505.1 Nocardia sp. NPDC004722 | reverse complement strand
CTGGACCCGGCGGTGGATACCCGGCGGACGGCCGGACGGATCGATATCGAAGTGCCGGGAGAGTTTTCGGCGGTCCTGCTGGGGCGGATCGCGGCCGCCTTCCGCTGCGGCGTCGAGGACGCGTTGCTGGCGGCGTTGGCGTTGGCCAGATCACGCATGGGGCAGGGACGCCCAGGTGAACTGGTCGTCGCGGTGGAGCGGCACGGGCGTGATGAGGCCGCCGTGCCGGGGGCAGACCTGTCGCACACGGTTGGCTGGTTCACCGCACAAGTGCCGGTGCGACTGGGACCCGTTGTCGTGGAGGTCGATTCGCGAACCGGTGCGGCCGCTACCGTCGAGGCCACTGTGAAGACGGTCAAGGAGCAGCTGCGGGCGGTGCCCAGAGGCGGTTTCGGTTACGGGCTGCTGCGGCACCTGAACCCGGACACGGAGCGTGTGCTGGCCGCGCTGCCGGAGCCGCAGATCGGGTTCAACTATCTCGGGCAGATCCCCGACGTCGCGGTCGAGGGCGATTGGCTGCCGGTGTCGGTGGGGGACCGGCTGGGCGGCCACGCGGATCCGGATATGCCGCTGGCGTCGGTGATTTCGGTGGATGCCGTGACACTGGAGTCCGCGGACGGGCCGCGGATCCGCGCGGTGTGGCAGTTCGCGTCGGAGGCCATCGCGGCCGCCGAGGTGGAGGCGCTGGCGCGGGAATGGCTGGCGGCCGTGCGAGAGATCGCGGAGCTGGTCGGGCGGCCCGATGCCGGTGGGCTCACGCCCGCCGATCTGCCACTGCTGGACGCCACGCAGCGGGAAATCGACGCGTGGGAAAGGAATTTCGGCCGACTGACCGATGTATGGCCGTTGACGCCGCTGCAGCGCGGACTGCTGTTCCAGGCGCAACTGGCCGAGGGCGGCCCGGACGGATACTCGGTGCAGGCGGTGATCGATATCGAGGCCGACCTGGATCGCGACCGGCTGACCGCCGCCGTCGCGGCACTGCTGCGCCGCCACGAGGTGCTGCGCGCCGGGTTCGCCACCTCGGATGCCGCTGTGGCGCAGGTGATTCCGGCGGAGGTGGCGGTGCCGTGCACCTATCGTGAGGTGCCAGGAGCCACGGACGAGGAGCTCGACGCGCTCGCCGCCGCCGAGTTCGCCGTCCCCTTCGCGGTCGACGCCCCGCCGCTGATCCGGTTCCTGTGCCTGGCGGCGGGGGAGCGGAGCTTGCGGCTGGTGATCACCAACCATCACCTGATTCTCGACGGCTGGTCGATGCCGTTGCTGTTCGCCGAGCTGATCGGCCTCTACGAAACCCGCGGCGACGACACCGGATTCGCGGCGCCGGTGCCGTTCCGCACCCACCTGGAGTGGCTGGCGGGCCGCGACATGGATCGTGCCCGCACCGCCTGGGCGGGGTCGCTGGCCGGTGTGGAGGGCCCGACCCTCGTTGCGCCCACCGCGCCGCGTGCGGATGCCCCGGCCACCCCGGTCCCGCACGCGGTGCCGCTGCCCGACGATCTGCCCGCCGCCCTGCGTCGCACGGCCGCGGCCTGCCAGGTCACCGTCAACACCCTGGTGCAGGTGGCCTGGGCGCTGCTGCTGGCCGAGCAGACCGGCTCGGCCGACATCTTGTTCGGTGCAACGGTTTCGGGCCGCCCGCCGGAGCTGGCCGGTGCCGAACGCATGGTCGGCATGCTGGTGAACACCGTCCCGGTGCGCATCGCGCTCGACCCCGCCGAGTCCGTCGCGGACCTGCTCGCGCGGGTGCAACGCGAACAGGCCGCCCTCGCCGAGCACCAGCACGTGGGTCTCGACGAGATCCAGTCGATCACGGGCCTCGGCCCCCTGTTCGACACCGCCACCGTCTTCGAGTCCTATCCCGTCGACGCCGCCACCCTCACCGCCGCAACCCGCCAGGCCGACCTCGCCGTCACCGCCCTGCAAGCCCACGACGGCACCCATTACCCCCTCTCCTTGGCCGCCTACGCCAATAACGGCCTGCGCCTGGAACTCACCCGCTCCCCCCGCCATTTCGACGCTCAGCAGGCCGATGAGCTCGCGGCCGCCCTCGCCTGCCTCCTGGTGGCCCTGACCGGCGACCCCGCCCGCCGCACCGCCCAGCTGCACGGCGTCGCACCCGAGGACCCCGCCGCGATCCGTCTGGGCGCGCCGTCCCGCGTCGTGCGCCTGCTACCGGATCTGTTGTCCGCCGCCGGAATGCGGCACGCCGTGGCGGTTGTCAGCGCCCGGGCCCCGATTCCTGCCGACGGATCGAACAACGAAGTCGCCCTCGGCAGTTCGCGGATCGCGCTCGGTGCCGGGGTGGGTGGCCTGACCTATGGCGAATTGGATGCTGTGTCGAACCGGTTGGCGCGGCGGCTGATCGCGGCCGGTGCCGGGCCGGAGCGGTCGGTGCTGGTAGCGCTACCGCGGTCGGTGGAGGCCATCGTGGCGGTGTGGGCGATCGCTAAGAGCGGTTCAGCGTTCGTACCCGTGGATGTGACGCAACCGAGAGCACGGACCGCTCTGATAGCGGCCGAATGCCATGCGGTGCTGGGGATCACCGCTGCGTCGGTCGCGGATCTGCCCGGCGGTGTGGAGTGGCTGCGGGTGGATGACGCGGGGTTGATCGGCGAATGCGCCGCACTGTCCGCCGATCCGGTGACCGACGTCGACCGGCGAGTCCCGCTGCGCCCCGAGCATGCGGCCTACGTGGTGTTCACCTCGGGCTCCACGGGCACGCCGAAGGGCGTCGTGGTCTCGCACGGCGGGCTGGCGAATATGGTGGCGGCGACGGCGGAGCGCGGAGGGATCGCGCGTGAGTCGCGGGTGATGCACTGTCTCAATCCAGCTTTCGACGCGGCCATCCTGGTGTGGATGTCGGCCTTCGCGGCCGGGGCGACACTGGTTGTCGCACCGCCGGAGTCGAGTGCGGGACCGGAGCTGGCGGCTGCGCTGCGAACGAGCGGTGCCACCCACCTGACGTGCACGCCGAGCGTGCTCGCCACCCTGGATGCCGCCGATCTGGAGAGCGTGCGGACGGTTGTGATGGGCGGCGAACCCTGCCCGCCCGCGCTGGTGACGCGGCTGGGAGCCGGTCGCGCACTGGTGAATTCGTATGGACCGGCGGAGACCACGATCGCCGCGAGCTTCGGCGACCCGATGACCGCCGAGACGTCCACGCTGCTCGGCGCCCCGGTGCCCGGCGCGACCTTGATGGTCCTGGACGGCTGGCTGAGGCCCGTGCCGCCCGGTGCGGTCGGCGAGCTGTATGTGCGCGGCCCGGGGGTGGCGCGCGGATATGCCGGTCGTGCGGCGCTTTCCGCGAGCCGGTTCGTGGCGGACCCGTTCGCCTCGGGGCAGCGGATGTACCGCACCGGCGACCTCATGCGCTGCACCGCAGCGGGTTTCGAGTATGTCGGCCGCGGCGACTTCCAGGTGAAGATTCGCGGCATCCGAGTGGAGCCGGGCGAGGTCGACGCCGTCCTGCTCACCCACGAGCTCATCGAGGCCGCGGTGACGGTGGCCCGCCGCAATGCCGCCGGAGCGATGACGCTGTGCTCGTATGTCTCCCTGCGGTCTCCGAGGCCGGTCGCGGAGCTGCTGGCGTGGGCGTCCGGCCGATTGCCGCGCTATCTGATGCCCTCGAGTCTGCAGGTGCTCGACGAGCTGCCGTTGACCGCGAGCGGCAAGGTGGACCTCCGCGCCTTGCCGGAACCGATACTGGCACAGGCGGAATACGTCGCACCGACGGCATCGGAGGCGGTGATCGCCGCGACCTATGCCGACGTCCTGGGCCTGGAGCGGGTCGGTGCGCGCGACGACTTCTTCGCTCTCGGCGGCGATTCGCTCATCGCCGCCCGGGTCGCCGCCCGCCTGAGCGCGGATCTGGGCCGTGCCGTGCCGGTCCGGCTGCTGTTCGAGGCTCCCGTCGTCGCCGAATTGGCGGTGCGGCTGACGTCCGCCGTCACCGCCGCCTCGGGCCCGGTACCCGTCCGTGCCGAGCGGCCGGACCTCGTCCCGCTGTCCCCGGCGCAGCAGCGCATGTGGTTCGTCAACCGCTACGATCCCGGCTCACCGGCCTACAACGTGCCGGTGGCCCTGCGGCTTTCGGGCCTCCTGGATCACGCGGCTCTGCGCGCCGCGCTGCGCGATGTGATCGAACGCCACGAAACTCTCCGCACCGTGTATCCCGACCTCGACGGCGTGGGCATGCAACGCGTCCTCACCGCCGACGAGGTCGAACTCGACCTCACCCCGGTTCCGGTAGCAGCCGACCGGCTGACCGAGGCCGTCACGGACACGATCGGCCGTGGCTTCGATGTCACCGCCGCGGTTCCGTTGCGCGTGAAGGTATTCCAGGTCGACTCCGGTGTGACCGAACACGTCGTCGTCCTGGTCGCGCATCACATCGCGACGGACGGGTTCTCGATGGCACCGCTGACGCGCGATGTGGCGGCCGCCTACGCGACGCGGGCGGCGGGCACACTGCCGGTGTGGGAGCCGCTGCCGGTGCAGTACGCGGATTACACACTGTGGCACCGGAATCGGCTCGGCTCCGAGGACGAGGCGGAGTCACTCGCGGCACGGCAGGTGGAGTACTGGAAGCGGGCATTGGAAGGCATTCCCGATCACCTGGAGCTGCCCACCGACCGTCCGCGACCGGCTCGGGCGTCGTATCGCGCCGCGGAATGCGTTGCGCGCCTGGATCGTAAGCTGACCGACGCCGTCGAACGCACGGCCCGCGAGCATCGCGCGACCCCGTTCATGGTGGTGCACGCCGCCCTGGCGGTGCTGCTCGCCCGGCTCGGCGGCGGCGAGGACGTGGTGATCGGGACGCCGGTGGCGGGCCGCGGCGTCCGCGAACTCGACGACCTGGTCGGCATGCTCGTCAATACGCTGGTGCTGCGCACCGGCATTCGCCCGGCCGAGGGCTTCGGCGAACTGCTGGACCGGGTACGGGACAACGATCTCGCCGCCTTCGAGCACGCCGACGTGCCGTTCGAGCGGCTCGTCGAGGTGCTGGCCCCGGCCCGCTCGCCCGCACGGCATCCGCTGGTGCAGGTCATGCTGGTGTTCCAGAACCTGACCATGCCGGAATTGGAACTGCCCGAGCTGACCGTGTCGCCGCTGGAACTGCCGCAGACCAGCAGCCGTTTCGACCTGAGCCTCACCGTCGTCGGCGACACCGAGGGCATGGAACTGCGCTGCTGCTACGCCACCGACCTGTTCGACGCGTCCACGATCGCGAATCTCAGCGATCGTCTGCTGCTGGTGCTGGCCGAGGGCACCGCCGAATCGGCCGGGCCGGTCGGCGATCTCGACCTGCTGACCGCCGCCGAGCGGCAGCGGCTGCACGAGACGACCGCACCCGTGGCCGCGGCGCGCACGCTCGCCGATCTCATGGCCGACGCTGTCGCCGCGAACCCGGACGGCATCGCGGTGGTGTGCGGCGCGCAGCAGCTGACCTATCGCCAACTCGACGCCCGGGCCGAACAGCTGGCGCGACGCCTCAGTGCTGCCGGGGCCGGTCCGGAAACCCTGGTGGCCGTGGGTATTCCGCGATCCATCGAATCGGTGCTGGCGGTGTGGGCGGTGGCGCGCACCGGGGCGGCGTTCGTACCCGTGGATCCGGCCTATCCGCCCGACCGCATTGCCCGCATCATCGATGTCTCCGGGGTATGCCTGGGCCTGACCGTCACCGCGCAGCGCGACCGGCTGCCGGGTGCCGTCGACTGGTGGTGCGTGGACGACGACGCGGAGGAGTTCCCGCACGCAGCGCACGACATCGTCAGGAACACAGCGCATCCGGCGTACGTGATCTTCACCTCCGGATCGACGGGTGCGCCCAAGGGTGTGGTGGTGTCGCACGCCGGACTGGCCAATCTCGCGGCCGCCCAGCGGGAACGCGACCACATCACCCGCGACTCCCGCGTCCTGCACGTCGCCTCACCGAGTTTCGAC
>NZ_JBSGBY010000532.1:0-5969 GCF_053601505.1 Nocardia sp. NPDC004722 | reverse complement strand
GGCGATCACCACCTTCGGCGCGGAATGTTCGAGGCCGTAGGCGATCTCGCGCGGCACCCACCAGGCGTTGTAGCCGACCGGGATCGCGCCCAGCCGCTGCGCGGCCCAGAAGGTCAGCACCCACTCGGGGGCGTTGGCGGCCAGGATGCCGACGCGGTCGCCCTTGCCGACGCCGTAGCGTTCCGCCAGCGCGGCGGCCAGCGCACCGGCGGCCGCGTAGTGCTCGGCGAAGGTGTAGCGGGTGCGCGCCGACACCAGATAGTCGAGGTCACCCAGTTCCCGGGAGGCGTCCAGCAGCTCGAGCAGCGAACCGTGGCGGTGCTTGAAGACCGGCTGCGGCGCGCCGAGCACCTGCTCCACCGTCATCTCGAACGGCCCGCCGGGCCCGGTCAGCTTGCCCGCGACCTGGGCGGCGAGTGCCTGGAGATCAATGGCATTGGTCATGAATCAAGTCCTCGGGTGTCGATGCGCGAACCTTCGCAGCTTGCCGCAGCGGGCCGGTGGCGCGGGAGGGAACCGGAAACTTTTGGTGCCGCCGTACCAATTTCTGGGACGACGGCCCGGCAGCCCGCCGTCAGGACGCGCCTCATGCCCGCCCCCGGACCACATCGAAGGTCGCCTTCAGGTAGGCGTCGGCCCGGTCGGAGCCGATCAGGCCCGGGGCCATCCGGTTCATCGCGTAGGCGAAGGTGACCCGGTGGTCCAGGTCGTTGACCACGAACGCGCCGCCCAGCCCGGCCCACCAGCACACCCGGCCGTCGGGCACGTGCGGGGCGGTCTGCGGCTGCGGCAGGCCGTAGCCGATACCGAAGCGCAGCGGCAGTATGATCGCCAGATCCACGCCGTCGGACTGCGGCTCGAAGATGAGCTCGATGGTCTTGTCCGACAGGAACTTCCGGCCGCCCAGCTCGCCGCCATTGCTGATCAGCGACTGGATCGCGGCGATCGAGCGGGCATTGCCGTGCCCGCCCATGCCGCCCAACTCGGCCTGCTGCCACTGCGGCGTACCGCATTCGGCGAAATCCAGCAGCGGCTGGAACAGCGTCTTGAACATGACGCTGTCCTGCGGCAGCAGCGACTGATCGAACTCCGGCAGCTCCGGCGGCACCAGGGTGGCGATCCGCCCGAGATCCGCGGTGGCCGTGCCGATGTGGAAGTCCGCGCCCAGCGGCACGGCCAGCTCCTCGGCGAAGAACCGGCCCAGCGGGCGGCCGGTGATCCGCTTGATCACCGCGCCGAGCAGGTGGCCGTAGTTCATGGCGTGATATCCGGACGCGGTGCCCGGCTCCCACCAAGGCACCTGGGCCGCAAGGCGATCCGCGGCGGCATCCGCTTCGTAGATGTCCGACAGCACGATCGGCGCTTCCCAGCCCGAGACGCCGGAGGTGTGCGAGAGCAGGTGTCGCACTTCGATATCCGCCTTGCCGTTGGCGGCGAACTCCGGCCAATAGTGGGCCACCTTCTGGTGCACGTCCAGCTCACCGCGGTCGACCAGCAGCAGGGCGCTCAGCGCGACCATGGTCTTGGTGATGGAGAAGGTGTTGACCAAGGTGTCGGCGGTCCAGGGCTTGGTTCGCTCCGGATCGGCGAAGCCGCCCCACAGGTCCACCACCGGCTCGCCGTCCACCGTCACGCACAGCGAAGCGCCCAGCTCCGCGCCCGACTCCACCTGTTCGGTGAAAGCCGCACGCACGGCGGCGAATTCGTCGGTACAGATTCCAGCCACGTTGCTCATCCGTACGTCCTCCTAGACCTGCGCCGCCGCGCGCGCCCGCACCGGCAGCGCGAACCCGTGCGCCTCGGCGCGTTTCGCGCCGCGCGCCATCTCCTTCTGGAGATCCCGCACGTACGGCTCGAATTCGATCTGGATGGTGTGCCGCGGCGAGTCGTAGTACCGGCCCGAGCGGCTCTCCTCGACCTCGCGGATGCCCTCGGCCATCTCGGTCTCCGACGGGAGCCGGTAATTGCCGGTCAGGTACGCCGCCACCAGCTTCGACTGCTGCTCGGCGAAATTCACCAGCGTCGGCATGGGCTGGGCCAGGCCGAGGAAGAACAGATTGTCCACGCCCGGCTTCACCATCTGCCGGTAGAGCGGGAACTTGTTGCGCTCGTCGGGCAACAGCGCCTTGTCACCGAAGAACGGGAAGCTGATGTGATACCCGGTGGCGCACACCACCACATCCACGGCCTCGATGCTGCCGTCCGCGAAATGCACCTTGTCGCCGTCGAGTCGGGTGATGGCGGGCTTGAAGGTGATGTCGCCGCAGCCGGCCCGGTGCAGGAACTCCTCGCTGGCGGAGGGGTGCGCCTCGAAGGGCAGGTGGTCCGGCTTGGGCAGGCCGTAATCCTCCATGTGGCCACGGTTCTTGACCACGAAGCGCTGCTTCATCTTCAGCGCCATCTTGGACGGAATCCAGGACGGCATCGACCGCTTGTCGCCCACCTGGCCGTTGACGTACTTGGGCAGCACCCAGACGCCGCGACGCGCGGACAGATAGAACTTCGAGGCGATGAAGCGCTGCGAGAGCTCGGTGGCGATATCCAGGCCCGAATTGCCCATGCCGACCACGACAATTCGCTTGCCGCGCATATCGACCGGGTCGAACGGGTCGTTGTAGGCGTGCGAATGCATGAGCACGCCGTTGAACTCACCCGGATAGTCGGGCGTGCGCGGATCCCAGTGGTGGCCGTTGCAGACCAGCAGCACGTCGTAGGTCTCGGTGGTGCCCTGGTCGGTGCTGACCACCCACAGGCCGTCGGCATCGCGCTCGGCCGAAGTCACCTTGTGGTTCAACAGGATTCGATCCCGCAGCCCGAAGTGCTCGACGTAATCCTTGAAGTACTGGTGCAACTGGGTGTGGTGCGGGAAGTCCGGCCACTCCTCGGGTGCGGGGAAGTCCTCGAACTGCAGCCGGAACTTCGAGGTGTCGATGTGCAGGCTCTGGTAGCAGGCCGACATCCCGTTCGGGTTCTTGTAGTACCAGTTGCCGCCGACCTCGTCGGAGGCTTCGTAGCAGTCGAAGGGGATGCCGTATTCGGCGAGCCGCTTCGCGGTGGTGATGCCGGACGGGCCCGCGCCGATGATGGCGACCCTGGGCAACTCACGATTCTGGGCAGATAGCGCAGCCAATTCACTCTCCTGGTTCGGCGATGGGTCACATTCCCCAGCCGGACGTGATGTGCCACACACGCTAACACTCACTAGACAGAGTGTCTAGTGAGTCGACTTGCGTCTATCATTCAGGGCGTGACCCGACCAGACGTTGAACCCGCCCGCCGCACCTCACTGCGCGATGAACAGAAACGCCTCACCCGCGCCAAACTCATCGAGGCCGCCACCGGGCTGTTCACCACCCAGGGCTACGCGCCGGTCCGCGTCGACGACATCGCCGCCGCCGTCGGGTGCAGCCGCGCCACCTTCTACCTGCACTTCACCGGCAAACCGGATGTGTTGCGCGCCATCGCCGAACAGGGCACGCTGCCCAGCGTCCAGCACTTCTACGAGGACCTCGACCACGTCCTCGACAGCGGCTCCCGCGAGGAGTTCGCCGCCTGGATGCGCCGGGCCATCGACTGGTTCCAGGAGTACAAGGACCTGCTCCCCGCCTGGGACGAGGCCACCGCCCTGGAGCCCGAATTCCGCGAGGTGGCCCGCGAGGGCATCATGGCGCTGCCCAACGTGATGAGCTCCTACCTGTCCCGCTGGCCCGCCGACCGCCAGGAGGAGGCGCGCCTGCGCGTGGAACTCCTTGTCGCGCAACTGGAGCGCTTCTTCACCCGCTGGGCCATGCAGGGCACCATCGACGTCTCCGCCGAAGAGGCCGCCACCGTGCTCACCGACATCTGGTTCCCGGCCTTGCAAACCCCCGGGACATAAGCCGGGGCGGGCGCGTCGGTTACGCCAGGCGACGCGCGCGATCCAGTTCCCAGAATGCGCGCAGCGCAATGATTTTCCCGGCCGCATTCACCCTATAGACGGCGACGAGATCGACTTCGACGGCGATCTCGGGGCGGATGCTGCGAATGGCGCCGGTGAATGCGGCCTCATTTCCGCAGGCGAAGGAATCGGTCCAGTGGAATTCGATCTTGCTGGGCTCGATTGCGTTGTCCCAGAAGGCGGCGATTGCCTCATGACCCGAATGGCCTTGACCGATGGGGTCGTACGGGGAGATGCCTACCGGGTCTTCGACGCGGGCGTCATCCGCGAAGAGTGCGAGCCACTCGGCCTTGCGCTTGGCCCGGACGGCGGCCTGGGAGGCGAGCCCGGCGCGGCGGGCGGGGTGTTCGGCGGACATGGGGCGATCCTGAGCCATGCACCGGGGAGACCGATTGGTCTGTTCCGGTCAGCGGGAACGGGATTCGGCGACGAGATTGGCCCGTGATCGGTCCGTGAACGTTGCATTGCGATAGCGAACGGCTAGCAATCGTGGCGGGGATCACAGGGCAAACGATTGGGGCCGACACCCGAAGGTGTCGACCCCGACATCGAATTGTGAAATTCAGACGTTTCAGTGAACGCCGACGTTGTAACCGGTCCACGCCTGGCCATTGAAGGTGGCGCCGACGCCCGGCTGCAGGGCCTGCGCGCACTGATCATCGGTCAGGTGGTAGAAAGCGCAAGCGCCCGAGGGGTCCACGCCCACAACGACACCCTGGCCGTCGTCGGCGGAAGCGGTACCGAAAGTACCGGCGGCACATGCGGCGATCAGCCCGGCGGTGACAGCGAATTTCTTCAAGAGGGGGTCCTCCCAATCAATGTGGAAATGTCACCAGAAAGCGTGGCACGACTTTCTCCAACCGCCAAGCCATCGGAGTTTCGGGCGATTCGTTTCAGGCGACTTCCGCGACCGAAAGAGCATGCGTCGCAGAGACGTAGCGACTTACCAGCAAACGCACAACGGCGGGGTGGATACCGATCGGTTCGGCGACGCCGTCCGCTCCGGCCTCGTGCAGGCGCTGATGGAACAGACCGTGCGCGAGCAGGTACGACGCGATGAAGACGCGGCGTTCGCCCGAAGCGCGGACGGCCGCCACCACTTCCGGCACCCGCGGCTCACCGGTCGCGATGTACGAGAGATGGGCGGGCGCGCCGATACGCTCGGAGAGCAGGTTCGCGGCCCGCTGAACATCCTGGCGGGCACGCGAATCCGAGGAGCCCGCGGCGGCGAACACCACCGCGTCACCCGGCCGCCAGCCCGCGGCGCGCAGCCGCAGGTGCATGACCTCGGCCAGCGCCGGATCCGGACCCATCGCCTGGGTGACCGCGACCGCGTCATGCGCACTCGCGGCCACCTCTCGCGGCACATCCTGATACACGTGGTAGCCGGACGCCAGAAACGCCGGAACCACCACGGCGGGAACCGAATCCAGATCCCGCAACACCTCTGCCGGGGACGGCCCCAGCACATCCACGAACGCGGTGCGCACGCGCGGCGGCGCCACGATCGCGATCTCACGCAACGATGCCGATGCGGCCCCGAAATCGGCACCGGCACCTGTCTGTGCGCCGTAGCGAGCAGCCTCCGCGAAGGCGGAAGCACCCAGCTCCCGCGCCACGGCTCCCGCCAACTCGGCGATCATCTCCACACCCCGCGCACTCCTGGTGCCGTGCGCGACCAGGATCAACGCCGGGGCGTTCACCACGCACCCCGCGCCGGGCGAGCCGCACCGGAACCCGGAGTGGCACCGGGCAATCCGAACGAACGCGGCGAAACGGGTGGTCGGGCAACCGCACCCGACCCCGTGGCACCGGCCGAATGCGCAGGCCGCGCCGCCCCGTTCGCCGGAGCACTGTTCGGCCGCGCCATACCGGCCGGCGGTTGCGAGACCACACCTGGCTGCGTGGTCGCGGTCGGGCGCGCGGGCGCGGACGGGTGCATCGGTCGAGTCGCACCTGACAGCGGGTCGCCGGTGGGCCGCACCGCGCCCGCGGGCGTTTGGGAAGCAGCCGCTTCGGCGCGCCTGGCACC
>NZ_JBSGBY010000531.1:0-5975 GCF_053601505.1 Nocardia sp. NPDC004722 | reverse complement strand
ATCACGTTCTTCGCGCTCGCGGTGGTGGCGGCGGGCATCTGGATCGCCTACGACCAGTACGCGAGCAGCCCGATCCCCGAAACCGCGCCCGCCGCAACGCCGCTGGTGGAAGCCGCGCGCCGCGACCTCTACGGCGACGCCGCCAACGAGACCGCGTTCATGCGGCCCGGCCAGCATCTGACCCGGTCGCTGGTGTTCGTCGACAACCGCGGCATCGATGGTCTGGTCAACACGACGGCCGCGATCGTCGGCGGTCTGTCGGCACGGATCCGGCGCGTGCAGACCGGGTTCGTGCGCTCCTACGCCCTGTCCATGTTCACCGGCGCGGCCCTGGTGGTCGCCGCCCTGCTGGCGGTGAGGTTGTTTTGAACGACTTTCCTTGGCTGACAGTGCTGTGGGCGGTTCCGCTGGCCGGGGCCGCGCTGGCACTGCTGTTCCCGGCTAGCTGGCGGACCGGGGTGCGGAGTTTCGCGCTGCTGGTGTCGGTCGGCACGCTCGGCGTCGGGATCTATCTGGCCACCCAGTTCAAGAGCGGTGGCGCGCAGTACCAATTCGTCGAGAGCCGGGAGTGGATTCCCGCCTTCGGGGCGGGCTACACGCTCGGAATGGACGGCATCGCACTGGTTCTGGTGCTTTTGACCGCCGGGCTGGTGCCGTTGCTGCTGCTCGCAGGATGGCAGGACGAGCGTGAGGTCGGCAGCGGGCCGCGCGTGGCGCACTACTATGTGGCGCTGACCTTGGTCGTCGAGTCCATGGTGCTGATCTCGTTCACCTCCTTGGACATTCTGCTGTTCTACGTGTTCTTCGAGGTCATGCTCATCCCGATGTACTTCCTCATCGGTGGGTTCGGCCCCAAGACCGGGGATCCGGCGGTGCGGCAGCAGCGGTCGCGGGCGGCGGTGAAGTTCCTGCTGTACAACCTGTTCGGCGGGCTCATCATGCTGGCGGCGGTCATCGGGCTCTACGTCATCACCGCGCGCGAGAAGCTGGGCAGCGGCGGTGGCGGGACCTTCGACTTCCGGACCGTCATGGAGGCCGCCAACTCCGGGCACCTGGGCGCGACACCGGCGGTGCACAACGCGCTGTTCCTCGGGTTCATGTTCGCGTTCGCCGTGAAGGCCCCGCTGTGGCCGCTGCACACCTGGCTGCCGGACGCCGCCGTCGCGGCCACCCCGGCAAGCGCGGTGCTGATGATGGCGGTGGTCGACAAGGTCGGAACCTTCGGCATGCTGCGCTACTGCCTGCTGCTGTTCCCCTCGGCGACAGCCACTTACGCGCCGCTGATCAGTGTGCTCGCGGTGATCGGGATCATCTACGGGGCGCTGCTGGCCATCGGGCAGACCGATGTCATGCGGCTGATCGCCTACACCTCGATCTCGCACTTCGGGTTCATCATCCTCGGGATCTTCGCGCTCACCACGCAGGGCGGGACCGGGGCGACGCTGTACATGGTCAACCACGGCATCTCCACCGCGGCGCTGTTCCTGATCGCCGGATTCCTGGTGTCGCGCCGGGGATCTCGCGCCATCGCCGCGTTCGGCGGGGTGCAGAAGGTCGCGCCGATTCTGGCGGGCACCTTCTTCATCTCGGGCCTGGCGACGCTGTCGCTGCCCGGCCTCGCACCGTTCATCAGTGAATTCCTGGTTCTGATCGGCACATTCACCCGGTACCCGGTGGCGGCCATCTTCGCGGCCTCCGCGCTGGTGCTGGCGGCGCTCTACATCCTGTGGATGTACCAGCGGATGATGACCGGCCCGGTCAAGGAAGGCAACGAGCGGCTCTACGATCTGCTGCCGCGCGAAATGGTGGTCGTGGTGCCGCTGATCGTCGCGCTGCTGTTCCTCGGCGCGTACCCGAAACCGGTGCTGGACCGCATCGATCCGGCCGTCGCCAAGACGCTCACCACCATCGGCCAGCACAATCCGGCACCGGCCGTCCAGCCGGAAGCCGCCCAGACGAACACGGGAGGTGCCCACAAATGAGTGGAGGTCTGCTGCTCGCCGCGACAGTCCCGGCACCCAGCATCGAATACCGGTATCTGTCGCCGATGCTGATCGTGTTCGGGGTCGCCGTCGCGGGCGTGCTCGTAGAGGCGTTCGCGCCCAGGCGGTTCCGGTACGGGACGCACCTGGTGCTCGGGCTCGGCGGCCTGGCCGTCGCCCTGGGCGCGGTGATCGGGCTGCGCGATGTGCGCGATACCGCCGTGGTGGGAGCGGTTGCCATCGACGGGGTTTCATTGTTCCTGCAGGGCACCATCCTCGTGGTGGGCATCCTCGGGTTGCTGTTCATCGCCGAACGCCGGGCCGATCGTATGCCCGTGCGGCGTGAAGGACCGGGCACGTGGAGCCTGACCGCCTCCCGCGGCGGGGTGGACGCCTTCACTCCGCAGGCGGCCTCGACGCCCGGCAGCTCGGACGAAATCGCCGCCACCAAGGCGGGAGTCGCGACCACCGAGGTCTTCCCGCTCACGCTGATCGCCATTGCCGGGCTCATGCTGTTCCCGGCCTCCAACGATCTGCTGGTGATGTTCGTGGCGCTGGAAGTGCTCTCGCTGCCGTTGTATCTGCTGTGCGGGCTGGCGCGGCGTCGCCGGTTGCTCTCGCAGGAGGCGGCGCTGAAGTACTTCCTCCTCGGGGCGTTCTCGTCGGCGTTCTTCCTCTACGGGATGGCGCTGCTGTACGGGTACGCGGGGACCGTGCGACTGGAAGGCATTGCCGAAGCGGTGACCCGCGACGGCGGAAACTCGCACATCCTGGCCATTCTCGGCGTCGCCATGCTCGCGGTCGGGCTGCTGTTCAAGATCGGTGCGGTGCCGTTCCAGTCCTGGGTGCCCGACGTCTACCAGGGCGCGCCGACGCCGATCACCGCATTCATGGCCGCCGCCACCAAGATCGCGGCAGTCGGTGCATTGTTGCGGGTGCTGTACATCGCGGTGCCCGACCTGCGCAACGACTGGCGGCCGGTACTCGCGGCGGTCGCCATCGCCACCATGGTCGTCGGCGCGATCCTGGCGGTCACCCAGACCGATATGAAGCGCATGCTCGCGTATTCGTCTGTCGCGCACGCCGGTTTCATCCTCACCGCGCTCGTCGCGGCCACCACTGCGGGCGTCTCCTCGGTCCTGTTTTACCTCGTCGTCTACGGGCTCGGCACCCTCGGCGCGTTCGCCATCGTCAGCCTGGTCCGAGACGAAAACGGCGACGAGGCGACCGCTCTGCCCGCCTGGGCAGGCATGGGTCGCCGCTCCCCCTGGCTGGCGACGATCTTCTCCCTCTTCCTGCTCTCCTTCGCCGGCATCCCCCTCACCAGTGGCTTCATCGCCAAGTTCGGCGTCTTCGCCGCCGCCACCGGCGGCGACGCGGCCACCCTGGTCATCGTCGGCGTGATCTCCAGCGCCATCGCCGCGTTCTTCTACATCCGCGTCATCGTCCTCATGTTCTTCACCGACCCCCCATCCACCCCACCCACCCTCGTCTACCCGACGATGACCAGCACCATCATCGCCCTCACCGCCGCCGCCACCCTCGTCCTCGGCATCTACCCCCAACCCCTCCTGGACCTGGCAAAGAACGCGTCGGTCTTCACCCACTGACCCCAACCGCTCCCGGGCCCGCTGCGAATCCCGCAGCGGGCCCTTCTCTTTGGAGCCCGCCGCCCCGAGCATTAGGGGCACTCAAAGTGAAATGCAACCACTTCGCAACTGATAACTTCGAGAACCTCCACACCTACTCACCTGGGGGACCCGCAATGTCGAAAACAGACAATCGAACGATAGTGCGCGCAACACTCGCCGCCGCCGCCCTTTTCGCCGGCCTGGCCGCAGCCAAGGGCGCGGCCATGGCCGCCCCAGCCACCCTCCAACCCGCCGCACCGGTGTCCACGACACAACCGGCAACAGGTTCGTCCGCCCCAGACTTGTTCACCCTGACGGGTTCCGCGGCCACAGGCTCGGGGGAATTCCTGTCCTATCTGCAATGCGGCCGGAGCTGGTGCGGGCCCTGGGGAGCGGGATAGTCGACAGCGAACCGCGCCCACCCCGATCGATGCGCGACTAGCCTGAGTGGCGATGGAACAGAATGAGCGACAGCGTCATTCACTATCGTTCGGAAGGGTGGCGGCGGCCTACGCCGACCATCGGCCGGGGTATGCGCCGGAGGCAGTGCGGTGGGCGGTGGAGCCCGCCCCCGGGCCGCGGGTGCTCGATCTCGGGGCAGGGACGGGGAAGCTCACCGCCGGATTGGTCGCGCTGGGTGCCGAGGTGGTCGCGGTTGAGCCCGATCCGGCGATGCTGGGCGAGTTGCGCCGCGCGCTGCCCGCGGTTCGCAGTCTGCCCGGTAATGCCGAGAATATTCCGCTTCCGGATGCCTCCATGGATGCCGTTGTGGCCGGGAACGCCTTGCACTGGTTCGATATGGCCGTCGCGGGGCCCGAGATGGCGAGAGTTCTTGTGCCGGGCGGGATTCTGGCGGGTTTGTGGAATGTGATGGATGACCGGGTTGGGTGGATTGGGGGGCTCGAACGGGTCGGCGGGACTGCGGCTGTCGGGGCTCGGGATACGTTGCGGAGTTGGGGTGGGGCGACGGCGGAGCTGTTTGGGCCCGAGGCGGGGGTGGGGGCTTGGTTCGGGGTGGCTGAGCAGGCCGAGTTCGTGAATGGGCAGCGGTGCACGGCGCACTCGCTGGTCGAAACGATTGGTACGCGGGCGGGGATATTGGTGATGAACGATCACCAACGAGAGGTCGTCCTCGGGCGGATACGCGCTTATCTTTCGAGCGTGCCGGAAACCGCCTGTGGCGAATTCACGCTCCCGATGCTGACCGGAGTCGTTCGTACGCGCCGAGCATGACGTCGTATCAATCACGGGGAGAGGCCATCTCATGAAACGAATCGCGGCAATATCGACTGCGGCCGTGGCGTTGGCGTTGCTGACCGCGTGCCAGGACGGCACGACCGTGCCGAAGTCGGAGGGCACGACGACGGTGGTCGCACCGGGTACGGGGGCTGGAGCTGGGCATCCCACGCAGGTCACGCCAGCGCCCGCGACCACTACTGCAGCCGACGGTGCACCAGCCACCGCGGGCAATGGAAAGTGCGTGGACTTGAAGTCGCCCGTGGTGACGGCGGCACTCACCAAGATCGGTAAGAGCGTGGGCGGCAATGCTTTTGTCGCCTCCAGCGGCACCGATGCCGCCGTCGGGTCATGTCCCGCACTGTTGTGGGTGCTGGCCGACACGCAAGGCGGCACCGCAAGTTCGCCATGGCACGTACTGCTTTTCAACCACGCAGGCTTCCTGGGTACCGCCACCTCCCACTGGACCGCATACACCCAGGTAGTCGGCTCGTCCGACCGCAGTGTCAAGGTGCAGTACCGATGGCTCGGTGCCAACGATCCCAGTTGCTGCCCCACAGGCGGCCCGGTGGTCGTCACCCTCACCTTGGGCACGGACGGCCACACCGTGACCCCCGACCGCGATTTCCCCACCGAAGTCATCAACCCGAAGTAACGCGGATCACCTTCATCGGCCGATTAGCTACCCCTCGGCAAATGTCATTTATTGCTGGTCGATATTGTTTCGGTCGTCAATTGGCCAGATCTGGCTAGCAAGAAACCGATGAAGGATTCCGAAGACCGATGTCGATCACCCGTAAGTCGTTCCATGCCGCCGTAGTCGCGCTCCCCATCGCCGCGGTCGTGGCCGCCGCGGGCATCGCTTCCGCCGCTCCCCTGCCCACCGCCGACCTCCACGTCGGCACCGTGTCAGCCCCCGCTCCGGAGTGGCTGCCCGCCGAGGTGCGCGACGGAGTCAACGGTGTGGCCGATCAGGTGCAGTCCCAGGTCGCTGATCTCGGCGTGGGTGTCGGCATCGATCCCGAGCGGGCCGGACGCATCGCCGCGGGCGCGCTGGGCGGTGCCGCGCTGGTCGGCATCCCGGGCGCGCTGGTCGGCGGCGGCATCGGCGCGGCCTACGCCGGTG
>NZ_JBSGBY010000530.1:0-5985 GCF_053601505.1 Nocardia sp. NPDC004722 | reverse complement strand
GGTCGCTCTCGACCGCGCTGGTCGCGCATTTCGCCGAGCACGTGGCCCGCTGCGGCACCCTGCCCGGCGACGCGCTGCGCGGTGAGGTCACCACCGTCACCCGGACCTGCCTCGAGCTCGCCGCCGGAGTGCTCGAGGGCCGGGACGTGAGCGGGAAAATCGAACGGCTGCAACGCGCGGGCGCGGACTGGGCGCGCGAGGGCATTCCCATCGGCACCATTCACCGCGCCGTGCACGACGGTTTCGCGCTGGGCTTCGATCTCATCGTGGACGCCACCGGGCCCGAGGACTACGCGCGGCTGGCGGTGACCGCGCGCCGGTTGTTCGAGGTGCTGGCCATGGTGGATTCGGCGTTCGCCGTGGCCTATGTGCGCGAGCACCGGGCCGTGGTGGCCGAGCATCACACGGCGGTGCACACGGTGGCCTCGGCGCTGCTGGCCGGACATCCCACCTCGACGATGGCGCGCGCGGGCGGACTGGAGATCGACGAGTCGTATTACATTCTGGCCCTGAGCATTCCGGCGCACGCGGGCGAATCCGATCCGCGGGTGGACGGTGAGGTGGTGGCCCGGCGCAAGCTGCGGCGCGTGCAGTCGGAGCTGGCGGGCCGGGCCGAGGGCCGGGCGCTGTCGCTGCTGAGCGCCGACGGCGGCACCGTGCTGCTGCCCGCGAGCCAGGTCGGCACCGGTGAGCTCGACGAGCTGATCGCCGGATTGTCCACGGCCGCACAGGTTCCGCTGACCGCCACCGTGATTCACGCCGAGACGCAGCGCATTCCGGAGGCCGCCGAGCAGGCGCACGAACTCCTCGATATGGTGCACCGCCTGGAGTGCGCGCCCGGACTGCACCGCTTCGACGATCTCGCCATGGAGTATCAGCTCACCCGCCCGGGCCCGGGCCGCGAATACCTCGGCACCCTGCTGGATCCGCTGGACGAGTACCCCGAACTGCTCGAGACGCTGCGCCGCCACATCGGCAACGACCTGAGCCGACGGCATACGGCGCGACTGCTGGGCGTGCACACCAATACCGTCGACAATCGGCTCAAACGGATCGGGCAGCTGACCGGATTCGATCCGGCCCAGCCGTCCGGATTGTGGTATCTGCGTTCGGCATTGGTGGCCCGCAGTTACCGCAAGGCCGAGCGGGTGCGGATCGGACGGCCCGACACCATGGTCGCCAGCAGCGCGATGAAATGACCGTGCTCGACCAGCGCGCGCGGAGAGGCGGCGACCGACCACACGGTGCGCACCTCCGACGGCGGCAGCGGCCGACCGGCGAGGCGGTCGGCCAGCCAGTCCACCATGACCGGCGTCGCCAGGAACTGCAACGGCAGATGGGTGCTGAGACGATCGCGCAGATAGCGGACGTGCGCGCCCCGGGCCCGGTAACGCTGGACGTGGGCATCGACGTCCGCGACGGCGATCACCTCGTCATTGACGCCCTGCACGACCAGCAGCGGCATCGCCGGAGCCTGTCCCCCGGGCTCGATATCGTCGAGCACGCGGCGCATCTCAGGTCGGGTGAGCAGCGCGCCGAGGCCACCGCGGATGTGCCGGTGGGCGTTTCGACCGGCGTAGCGGGCCAGCAGGGGCAGGGTGGCGAAGGATTCGGCGCGGTCGAGCAGGCCCAGGTATTCGGCCGACACGATGTCGCGCACGGCATCGTCCAGGTGCGGGTAGGCGCGGCGCAGGCCCGCGGTGAAGACCATGGCGAAGCCCGCGAAGGGTGAACCGTTGAGCCGCACGAACGCCGCCGCGGGGTCACCCACCGGGGAGCCCGCGACCGCACCGGCGATATCGAGTTCCGGGGCGTAGCCCGCCGCCAGCTCCGCGGCCCACGCGGTGGCCAGGCCGCCACCGGAGTAGCCCCACAAGCCGATTCGGGTGCGCGGGTGCAAACCCAACGGCGCGAACCGCAGGGCGGCGCGCAGGCCGTCGAGAGCGCGGTAGCCGGGTTCGCGGGCCGCGCCGAAATGGCCGCCCTGGCCCTCGTGATCGGGGACCGAGACCGCCCAGCCGCGCGCCAGGGCGGCCGCGATGAGCGGGAACTCGATCTGCGGGATCGCGCCCAGGGCGCTGGCGCGATGTTGTAAAGCGTAGGAGGGGAAGCACTTCGGGGCGACGGCGTCGATGGCGCACTGGAACGACACCAGCGGGCGGTCGGCGGAAGGTTCGGCATCCCAGGGCAGCAGGACCGTGGTCACCGCGGCCTCCGGGTTGCCGTTGAGATCGGTACTGCGATACAGCAATTGCCACGCCCGCACCCGCTGCGGGATCCGGCCGAGCAGACCCAGCCGTACCGGCCGCGAGCGCAGGATCGTGCCCGGCGCGACCGTAGCCGGATCGATCGGCGAACGGTAGAAAGGATCCAGTCCGGGCAGCAGCGGCCGAATGCCGGGGGTGCCGAGATCCTCTGTGAAATCGGGCTTTTCGACCATATCGCCGACAGTCATGGTGCTCCGATCATTCTGGGGGTCCGGGGGGCGAAGTGCCCGGGTTTCCTACTCGAGGTTGGGGGCGAAGCCCCAAAGCCATCGCTAGATGTGGCCGCTGCCGCCGATCATCCACGGGTTGAAGGCGCACACCAGGGTCGGGTGGGCGGCGGGATCGAGGGCGTGCAGCGCGATGGAGGCCGCGCGGGGCGAGTACATGATGGTCAGGTGGTCCGAGACGTCCTCGGGGCAATCCTGTTGCAGCGTGATGTTTTCCACGGTGGCGTCGGGGCCCGGGGTGAGGAACGTCCAGTCGTAGGGATTGGAGATCTCGTCGTGCGTGGTGCCCACGGCGGTGTACTCGACGCCCGGCACGGTGTCACCGCTGGCGTTGAGCTTGGCGTAGAAGTCCGATCCGACAACCTGTTCGGTATTCGCCTGCCCGATCAGCGGTTGATAGAAGCCGAGGATGTCGAGGCCGAGATTGGTGATGAACCGGCCCATGCTGGCCAATCCCAGCAGCGTGGTGCCGTGGGTGGTCGCGCCGAAGCTGATCACCTTGCCCACTTTCCCTTGTCCGCCTTCGAATTTCAGGTACTGGCTGGTGACCGGCCCGCCCTGGGAGTGGGCGATCACGTCCACGGCGGGCGCGCCGGTGGCGGCCAGCACGCGGTCCACGAACTGCCCCAGCTGCCGGGCGGAATCCTCCATCGGGCCGACGCCGTAGCGGCCGGGCAGGATCGGGCCGAACCCGCCGCCGCCCAGCGGGGTCTCGCGGCCGAAATTGAAGGCGAACACGCAGAATCCGGCGCGGGCGACCTGCGGGGACAGGAACGAGAAGCTGTCGTAGGTGTTGAGCCAGGTGCCGTGCACCAGCACCACCGGTCGCGGATGGTCGGCCGTCGGCTTGCAGTTCCAGTCATTGGATCCCGGCGGCGCGGCGTCCGGGTGGGTCACGCCGTAGGCGAAAGCCGCGAGGTAGGCCGACAGCTCCGGGCCGACACCGACCGTGTCCGAGGCGGTGCTGACGATCGCCGAGCCGGAGCTGCTGCCGGTCCCGGCGGGTTCGGCGCCGGCACCGCCGGTCGAGCAGGCGAGCGCCACGGCGGTGGCGCCGGCGAACACGGTACTGCCGAGGGTACGGATGGTCGGCCTCATGAAATCTCCTACTGCCTCACGCGGATCGGACCGAACGCGTCGAATCCGATTGCGACCGTAGGATCCCGGTGTGGCCTGTGTCACCGGCGCTGTGTCAGGTGACAGCGCCCCGCGCCGAGGGCAGCGGACGGTTGTGGCGGCCAACAGCCCCGAGGGGCGCTCACGCCTCCCGAGCGGGAGTGGAGGCCAGGGCGATGGCGGAGCGGGTGAACAGCGGCACCAGTTCCGGCAGGGCCTGCGCGCCCTTCTGGTGCAGGCAGGCGCGGACCCGGTCGTCGATGCCGCCGAGCAGCATGTCGATCAGCTGCCGGTCCGGTTCGGCGGTCAGATCGCCGTCGCGCACGCCCACGGCCACCACCGCCATGATGTAGTCGGCGAATCGCTCGTGCACGCGCAGCCGGTGTTCGATCAATCCCGGTCCGGCGGCGAGGGTTTCGACATACAGCGCGCGGGCCGCCTGCGGTTGCAGGGCGAGGACGTTGAGGTAGATCTCGAAGGAAATCCGTACGCGGTCGGCGAAATTCACGCCTTCGAGCCCGGTCACGGTTTCGCGGAGTTGTTCCAGGGCCGCGCCGACCGCGAGATCGTAAGCCGCGCCGAAGCATTCGTCCTTACTGCCGAAGACCGCGTAGAAGGTGCGGCGCGCCACCTGGGCTCGGGTCACGATATCGGCGACCGTGGTGGCCGCGAAGCCCAGTTCCCCCACCGCGTCCAACACGGCGGTGCACAATCGCCGGTACTGCGACGCCTCCACCTGCTCGCGAGTCAGCCCGTGCCGGCCACGCGGCAACGGACCCTGCTCACCGATGGTTTCCACACTCACGCCCCCAGAATAGGTTTACACGTCACCGAGCGACTAACGGTCCGGCCAATACCATGCCGGTTCTTCCAAGCGTCCCTGTCCCGCCACCGTTGTCGCTCCCTCCCGTTTCACCAATTCGATCATGTTCGCGTCGGTGTATTCGTCGATGACACCGATCAATTCGTCGGAGTGGCTGACCACCACCAGCTGCGTACCCGCCGCGGCGCGCGCGATGAGGCGGCCCAGCGGGTCCAGCAATTCCGGGTGCAGGCTGGTCTCGGGTTCGTTGAGGACCAGCAACTGCGGCGGGCGCGGGGACAGCAGCGCGGCCGTGAGCAGCAGGTAGCGCAGGGTGCCATCGGACAGTTCGGGGGCCGACAGCGGGCGGAACAGCTTGGGCTGGTGCAGCAGCAGTTCGAAGCGGCCGTCACGGTCGATGATCTCGAGACGGCTGCCGGGGAAGGCATTGTCCACGGTCTCGGCCAGGGCCTTGGCGTCGCCGATCTCGAGGATGGTCTGCAAGGCGGCGGCCGCGTCCGCGCCGTCGTGGGCGAGGGCCATGGTGCGGGTGCCGAGCTGGGGTGCGCGGGCGGGGGCGGCGACATCGGTGCGCAGGTGGTCGTAGAAACGCCAGGAGCGGATGCGTTCACGCAGCACCAGCAGGTCGGGGGCGCGCTGCGGATCGGCGAGTTCGGAGAGCATGGAGTCGTAGGGCTTCACCGTGTGCGGGACCATGCCCCAGCCGCCGCCCTCCGCCCGTAGACGCACCACCGGTCCGCCGCGATCGGCCAGCAGGGTCGAGGGCCGCAGTACCGGTCCGGCCCAGGCCGCCTCGGCCTTGATCTCCGGATCGCGATTGAACATCGACTCGCCGGGAATCGGGATGCCCAGTTCCGCCGCGTATCCGAAGTCCTCGCCCGCGAACCCGATCCGCAGCCGCAGCGGCGTATTCGGGCCCGAACGCCCCGGCCCGGCGTAGAACGTCGACTCCAGCCCGCCCTCCCGCGCCAGCCCCGCGACCGCGCCATTGTGCGCGAAGTCCGCCAGCAACCGCAGCACCCGATACAGACTCGACTTGCCGCTGCCGTTGGCGCCGGTGACCACATTCATCCGCCCGAGCCGGACCCGCAGCGCGCGCAGGGACCGGTAGTTCTCCACGGCCAACGTGGTCAGCATGCGCCCCAGCCTATCTACCGACTAGTCACTACGAATTGTTGTGCGTTAATCGCGGCGGGCTCGCCATTCGCGGTAGGCCAGGCGAGAGCACACCGCGCAGGGACGGTAACCGGTTGCGATGGCGGTGGGTTCGTCGGCGAAGAAGACGCGGTGTGCGGCATAGCCGCCGCGGGCGAGGGCCCGCAGGGCGGCCGGGCAGTCCAGGCGGCCGTAGATGCGCAGACGACGGTGACCGCCGAGGGTGCCGGGGGTGTCGCTGGCGTAGGGACCGTCCGGGCCCAGCAGGGTGTAGGCCCGGTCGGGGGATTCAGGCATCGTGAAAGACCAGGCCCAGGGTGTGGCGTTGACCGGATCGGACGGTGCTGACGCCGTGGCGCATGGGGGCGGCCGACCATCCTCGTGCGCCTCGGACCGG
>NZ_JBSGBY010000529.1:0-5988 GCF_053601505.1 Nocardia sp. NPDC004722 | reverse complement strand
GGCGACGACCATCGCGCCGATGGTGCCGTCGTTGTCGTACACCGGGGCGACCGCCAGCCGCACCCGGTCCCCGTCCCGGTCGGTGAGGGTGTACCACAGTGTCTCCTCGGACGTGGCGCTCTCCTGCGCGAGTCCGCTCAATACCGCGGGCAGCCCGGATCGCTTGTGCACGAACGGTTCCTGCCAGCCGCCGTTCGCGTCCCGGACCAGCACCACGACCGGGTCCGGTCCGCCCACCAGGTCCTCGTCGGAGCGCACGGTCTCCAGGTCGACACTGCCGTCCTCGGCCCAGTACACCTCGCGGGCGAGGCCGGTCACCACGCGATCGATGCCCGCGTCCAGGTCGCGGTCGCGGGAATGCGCGTCGATGGAGGCCGCGAGCGAGCCGAGCACGATCAGGCAGACGGCCGTGAGGACGGTGAACAGTCCGGTGAGCAGCCAGCGTAGGCGGCGCAGCCTGCCGAGGGTGGCCGGCCGCTCCCTCGCCTCGGCCCGGAGCCGGGCGCGGAGGCTACGCAGCGGCAGCTTCATGGCGCGATGGTGAAGCCGATGCCGCGCACGGTATCGATCAGCGGCGGGTCGCCGAGTTTGCGACGCAGCTGGGCGATCACCACGTCCACGACATTCGAGGCGGGTTCGGCCATTTCGTCCCAGCAGCATTCGATGAGCTCGCTGCGGCTGACCACGGATCCGGCGCGGGCGGCCAGCAGTTCGAGGACGCCGAATTCCTTGGGGGTCAAGGTGAGCAGCGTGCCCGCGCGGTGCACGCGCCGCCGGGGACGGTCCACGGTGAGGGTGCCGACCACGGTGCGGGTGGCGGCGGGCAGCTCCCGGCGACGGCACAGCGCCTGCACGCGGGCGGCGAGTTCGTCCATGGCGAAGGGCTTCACCACGTAGTCGTCGGCCCCCTGGGCGAACCCGTCGAGTCGGTCGGCGAGGGCGTCGCGGGCGGTCAGCATGAGGACCGGGGTGCGGTGACCGGAGTCGCGCTGGGCACGCACCAGATCGAGGCCGTCACCGTCGGGCAGCCCGCGATCGATGACCAGACAGTCGTAGGTGTTGACCGCGATCTTCAGATCCGCGTCGGCATAGTCCCGGGCCAGGTCGACGGCGAATCCGGCCGCCCGCAGCCCCGCCGCGACCTCGTCGCCCAGGTTCCTGTCGTCCTCGCACACCAGTACCCGCACCTGTCCAATTACAGCACCCGCCACCACCCCCGCAGTCTCCCGAACCCCCGATGAGGATTCGATGAGGATCCGGGCCGGTGCTGGTCAGGGTGTCGCCTCGAAACCGGGGCCGTGCAGGGGCTCACCGAATCGCGCGCCGAGGGCGAGCAGCGGATCGATGGTGCGGATGGCGAGTTCCAGGCGCTGGTCCAGGGTTCCGGTCAGCATGACCCAGGAGTGGTTCGCCCGGGTCAGCTCGTCGGCGAACCAGTCGGTCATGGCCGCACGCACGTCGAGGTCGCCTTCGCGCAGGCCGTCGTCGTGCCACGGGACCCCGGTGTGGTCGGTGAGCAGATACACCGCGCGCTTCGGGACCGCGGTCCACGGCTGATCCGCCCTGGCCGCCGGGCCGAGGTAGCGGCGTTCCCAGACGGACGTGGCGAAGGCGTCGGTATCGCAGACCAGCAGCGGTGAGCCCGAGCGCGCGGCGGCTTCCTCCCTTTGCGTCTGTTCGGCGGCAACGCGATCGAAATCATCGGCTTCCCAGCTGATTTCATCGAGGCCACGATCAGGTTGGGAAGCCCATTTGATCGTGGTGTACTCGCGGCCGTATTCGGGCACCCAGCGGGTGTCCGCCCAGACGCCGCCGCGTGCCGCGTAGTGCTCCGCCAGGGCCGCGGCGATCGTTGTCGTGCCGGTGGATTCGGCGCCGAGGACCACCACCCGGGTCGCCAGTCCGGCTCTCGTGGCCGGGGCCAGGTCGTGCCACCGGCCGGTGAGGTCGCGTCGTACCGCGGTGGCGCTGAGCGGAGTTCGCTCGACCTGTACGGCGACCGCGTCGAACCGCCGGGCCAGTTCGGGGCCGTAGGCGTCGCCGCAGAACACGGCGTCGACCGGCGGGCGGGCGCCCGCGGCTCGCAGACCCGCCCGCATCGCGGCGACCTGCGCGGCCCACACCCGGTCGTCGGTCACATCGAGCGGTGCGTCGCAGGCGATTCCGGCGATGTGGACGGTGGGCTCGGGGTGTTCGGCTCGCAGCCACGCCACGCGGTCGGCCAGTGCGATGGTCTCCGCGGCGGACTTCATGGCGAGCACCGTGACCTCGTCACAGCAGGCCGCGGCGTGCCGGATCAGCGCGTGATGGCCGTGGTGCGGCGGGTAGAACTTGCCGATCAGCAGCCCGTGCCGGTAGTCGCTCATGCGGCGGACTCCGTTGCGCGCGGCGAGGTTTCGAGCGGAGCATCGCCCAGAGCACGCCGCCACGACCGCAGCCCCGCCAGACACATGGCCAGGAACAGGACGTACACGACGGCGGTGAGATCGAGGTGTTTGGCGGCGTAGAGCGGGATGTAGACGCAGTCGGCGGCGATCCAGAAGTACCAGTTCTGAATTCGCTTGCCGTTCAACAGCCATTGCGCGGCGAGGGACAGGCAGGTGGTGAAGGCGTCGAGCAGCGGGGCGGAGTCGTGCGTCGCGTTCAGCAGCGCGTAGAGCGCCCCGGTGCCGAGCACGACGAAGGCCAGGCACCAGACCATCTCCCGGTGCGGCGCCCGGGTGACGACCAGTGGCCCGTGATCGCCCCGGCGGCGCAGCCACTGCCACCATCCGGCGACACCGAGGGCGATGTACACGACCTGCAAGCCCGCGTCGGCCCACAAGCGCGCCGAGGTGAACAGCAGGAGGAAGGCCAGGCAGTTGGCGATGCCGACCGGAAAGTTCCAGATATTCCGCCGCACCGTGAGCCAGACGCACAGTCCGCCGGTGACGAAGCCGAGCACCTCGATCCAGGTGACGGGTTCGCCGAACATCGTGTACGCCACCGCGAGCAGGGGGTGGATCAGTCCACCGAGCCAGTCGATCATCAGCCCTCCCGAGTTAAAGTCGACATGACTATAACCCAGATCTCGCGGGCCGCGACGGACTTACCGGAAGGCGATCAGACCGCCACCACCCCAGGCAGCGGACGGGGCGTGCCGGGCAGAACGTCGGTGGCAGGCACGCCGAACCAGCTCTCTGCGATGGTCGCGTAGAACTCGGTCATATCGACGGTGGCGCGCAGGTTGTCGTCGGCGTCGAGATTGCGCAGGGACGGGGACTCGCCGAAGACGCCGGGGTTGGTCGGGCCGAGCAGCAGTGCCGTACCGGCCGCGCCGTGGTCGAGGCCGTCGGAGTCGTTGTCGGGGACGCGGCGGCCGAACTCGCTGTAGGCGGCGATGAGGACGCGGTCGGTGAGGCCGCGGGCGGCCAGGTCGCGGCGGAAGGCGGCGAGCGAATCATCGAGGTCGGTCATGAGCTGCGCGTAGCGGTCCGGGTGGGCGGTGTGGGTGTCGAAGTCCGCGCCCATGGGCACGTGCACGATGCGCAGGCCGTGGTTGTCGTCGGCGAGCAGCCGTGCGGCCAGCCGCAATTGCACGCCCAGGTCGCTGTCCGGGTAGCCGTCGGCGGCCGAGGAGAGGGTGGCGGCGACATCCGAGAAGCGCAGTGCGGCAGCGGTTCCCGAGCGTGCCGCGGCGAAGGCGGGCAGGTCCGCGCGGTCGGGGTGGGCCATGGCGCGCTGGGCCGCCAGCCAGGCGTCGCGGACATTGTCGTCGTCGAAAACCGGGAACAGGCCCTCGGTTCCGTGATCCACCGACAGGGTGGTGACGCGTTCGCAGGCCAGCGCCGGGGAGGGGCCGACGCCCAGCGCGACACCCACGGCGGGGGCGCTCGGATCGCCGAGGTGATCGCAGAGGCGGCCCAGGAATCCGGTTTCGGTGCGGGCGCTGCCCTCCGGATCGCCGGTCTGCCAGCGGTGCAGCATCTCGAAATGCGACAGGTCGGGTTTGGCGGTGCCCACGCCCGGCACCACGGAGACGCCGTCGGCGGCGAGTTGCCGGAGGTTGGGATGCAGGCCCAGGCGGTCGTCGATGGCGTGCACCCGTTCGGCGGCGATGGCGGTGTGCCGTCGCAGGTCCCGGTAGCGGGAGTCGGCGTAGGGCACGGTCATCGACAAACCGTCACTGCCCCCGGCCATTTCGATGACCAGCAGGCGTCGCTTGTCGAGGGCGGCGGCCCGCACCGGCGCGGATGGATGCCAGCGGCCCGGGGCCGGGGACGGAGTCAGCAGCCGGTATCCGGCCGCGCCGCCGATCGCGGCCACCGCGCCCACGCCCAGCCCGGCTTGCAGCAGCCTGCGCCGCTTCAGGTCGGTACGCCGATCGTTCGATTCCATAGGGGCTCCTTCCGATTCGCACCGGTGCGCGTTCATGCCAGCCTCATACGGGTGCGTGCTCACGCGAGCGTGAATTCCGGTGCGGTGACGGCCAGGGCGAGCAGGGCGGCGGCCGCGCGCTGCGGCTCCCGGCGCAGCGCGAACGCCAAATCCGTGGCGGCGGTGCGGGTTCGGGGTGTCGGATCGTAGATCGAGGCGCGCCTGAACACGGCCGCGACCGGATCGCGCGCCCCCGCGATCTCGTCGAGCACGGGCGCTTCGACGGCCAATCCCGCCCGCGCGACCACGCTGCCCGGCGTGATCCACCGATCCCCCGGCGGCCAGCCCGCCACATTCGGCGGATAGAACGGCGACTGCCCGAGCGCGGTCATCAACTCGAAAGCCTTGACCGGGTCATCGATTCCGAAGACCGCGAACGCCGCCGTCACCCACTCCACCGGATACCGCGGCCGCGTGTACACCGCCGCCGCGAAGGAGGGATCCCGCAGTATCGCCTCCACCAGCGGCCGAATCTCCAACCCCGCCCGCGTGAACACCGCCGCCAGCTCGCTGACCCGTTGCTCCGAGGCCACCGTCCCGACCAGGAACCGATGCAGCTTCGCGGCGATGAATTGCGCCGTCTCCGGCCGATCACACAGCACGTCGACCACATCCGCCGCCGAAATCACCTGCCGCCCCAGCAATTCCACCGCCACCCGGTTCCCCGCCTCCGGATCGAACCCCACCACCCCGTCATCGTCGACATCCCACCCCGACAACGCCACAGCCGCCGCCTTCACATCCCCCTGCGTATAACTCCCCCGCCCAATGGTGAACAGCTCCATGAGCTCCCGCCCATGATTCTCATTCGGCGCCCCCACCCGCGACCCCGCCCCATCCAGCCACTGCAACATCGCCCCATCCACGGTCACCGCCCGCGCCAACTCCCGAAAATTCCCCATCGCATGCGCCCGAATCACCAAATGCTGCCCCCACATCAACCCCCACGCCCCCACCTTGTCCTGACTCGACGTGAAATGCCCATGCCAAAACCACACCATCTTCTCGTGCACCCCCGCCCCCGAATCCCCCATAGCCCTAACCCACAGCCCCACCGGCCCATCCCCCGCCACCTCGGCCTCCTCATCGAAAACCGGCACACCCACCACAACCGGCCTCGCCTCGAGCACCGCATCCACCACCGCCGCATCCCCCTGCCCCGAAAACACCTCCACCCGCCCCGGAAACGGCCCAAACGTGGCCCGCCGCAACACATGCCCAACCCCCAACTCATCCATGCCCCGACAATGCCCAACCCCCCGTTAGGAATTCATGAGATGGAACGCAGCCATTTCCGCGCTGCGAACTTTCATGCCCCGAGGCACCACATCGGACGCAAACACCCCCACATGCGGTAGTCTCAAAGGTAGTCTCGAATGGTGGCGATCGAATGGTACTGGGCGTTGGCGAGGATGCTGGAACGCGTCGGGGTGCACCCCGACGACGTATTCGACGTCGTGGATGCGTGGATCACCGCGAAGCGATCGGTATGGTTCCGGACTGCCACCGATCCAGCTACCGGGTTGACGACCTTCGTGATCTGGGGCCGCGCCGACAGCGGCACTCCGATCG
>NZ_JBSGBY010000528.1:0-6029 GCF_053601505.1 Nocardia sp. NPDC004722 | reverse complement strand
ACCGTCGCGACCGCGCTGGGCGTGCCGATGGGCGACGCCATCGGGCAGTGGCTGGGCTGGCGCTCGGCCCTGGCCGCGGTCGCCGGATTGTGCGTGCTGGCCGCCGCCGGTGTCGCGGTGTGGGTGCCCGCCCTGCCCGGCAGCGCTTACGTTCCGTTGCGCACCCGGCTGGCGGTACTGCGCAATCCCGCGGTCGCCAAGGTGCTGCCGCTGACCGTGCTCGGCATGACGGCCGCCTACGTCGTCTACGCCTACGCGGTGCCCGCCTTCGGCGCGGTGGGCATCGACGCGTCCGCGACCGCGTGGATGCTGGCGGCCTACGGTGTGGGTGCCATCGCCGGCAGCCTGTTGTCGGGCTATGCCACCGACCGGTGGGGAGCGATCCGGGTGCTGACCGCCTGCTGCACGACCCTGGCCGCCGGACTGGGAGTGCTGGGAGTGCTCGCCGCCTCGCATTGGACCGTCCCGGCGCTGGTGGCGGTGCTCGCGGCGGCGTGGGGCGCGTCCAGTTTCGGTCAGGCCCCGGCGCAGCAGCACCGGCTCATCGCGGCCGCCGCGCAGGAGTCCGGTCTGGTGGTGGCGCTCAACGCCTCGTGCATCTATCTGGGTATCGGCGCGGGATCGCTGCTGGGCGGCGCGATGATCGGACACGGGGTCGCGGCCATGAACGCGCTCGCGGCCGGGCTCGCGGTGGCGGGGCTGGGCGATCTCCGGTTCACCGTGGCCGTGCGCTGAATTGCGGTGCGCTGAGACCTGGTTCACGAAATAGGTTCTTGCTTCGGCTCGTTGGTTCCGGTTAACGTAGTCGAGTTCTGTTCCCGTTGATCGGAGTCATGCCGTTGCTCTTCTGAGATGACCGCCGAGTGGCCCGCAATCGCGCGCCGCATTCGCTCATCTTCGGGAGGCCCGCATGCCATCACCTGTTATTTCTATTTCCGATCTCACCTTCGCGTGGCCGGACGGCACCCCTGTCTTCGACGGTCTCGACGCCCTGCTCGGACCCGGTCACCTCGGCCTGGTCGGCGCGAACGGCGCGGGCAAATCCACCCTGTTCCGGCTGGTCACCGGCGAATTGCGGGCTACGCGCGGTGCGGTGACGGTGCCGGGACGGCTGGGATATCTGCGGCAGGATCTCGGGCTGGCCACCGGGCATCGGGTCGATGAGTTGCTCGGGCTGGCCGATATTCGAAAGGCCCTGCACCGCATCGAATCCGGGACCGGTGACGACGGCGACTTCGAAACCGTCGGCAATTCCTGGGATATCGAAGAGCGTGCGGTGGCATTGCTGGCGCGGCTCGGATTGCACTATGTCGCAGGCGATATCGCCGATCTGGATCGGCGGCTGGATACGTTGTCCGGTGGGGAGACCGTCCTGCTCGGCCTGGTCGCGGAATTGCTGCGGGAACCCGATGTCCTGCTGCTGGACGAACCGACCAACAACCTCGATGCGGTGGCGCGCGAGCGCCTCTACGAGGTCGTCGGCCAGTTCCCCGGCACCGTGCTGACCGTCAGCCACGATCGCGAACTGCTCGAACGCGTCGACGCCATCGCCGAACTGCGGCAGGGCGAGATTCGTTTGTTCGGCGGCAATTTCACCGAGTACGAGCGGATCATCGCCGTCGAGCAGGAGGCCGCCCGCGCGGCGGTCCGTGACGCGCGCAGCGATGTGCGCAAGCAGTCGCGGGAGCTGGTCGAGGCGCGCGTCAAACTGGATCGCAGACAGCGCTACGGGCAGAAGATGTGGGATCAGAAACGCGAACCCAAGATCGTGATGGGCAATCGCAAACGCGAAGCGCAGGTGTCGGCAGGCAAGCTGCGCAACAACCACATCGGCAAGGTCGAGGAGGCCAGGGATCATCTCAGCGAGGTGCAGGACCGAGTGCGCGACGACCGCGAGATCCGCGTCGAGCTGCCCGATACCCGGCTGTATCCGGGGCAGGACGTGCTCGAGCTGGTCGACGAGCGGCTGGCGTGCGGGCCTACGGTGACGTTGAAAGTGACCGGGCCCGAACGCATCGCGCTCACCGGGCGCAACGGCGTCGGGAAAACCACACTGCTGCACCGCATCCAGCAGGACGGGCCGAAGGTCGCGTGGCGGATGCTGCCGCAGCGGCTGGACGTCTTCGACGAATCGCGCACGGTGTTCGAGAATGTCGCGGCCACCGCGCCGCACGCCTCGGCCGAACAGATCCGGGCCCAGCTGGCCCGATTCCTGTTCCGGGGCGGGGACGCCGATGTGCTCGCGGGAGCGCTCTCCGGCGGGGAGCGGTTACGGGCGGCGCTGGCCATGCTCCTGCTGGCCGAGCCCGCGCCGAAACTGCTGCTGCTCGACGAGCCGACCAACAACCTCGATCTGCCCAGCCTCGCGCATCTCACCGAGGCGCTCGCCGCCTTCCAGGGTGCGTTGATCGTGGTCAGTCACGACCCGCGATTCCTCAGCGACATCGGGGTGACACGACGGCTGGAACTGACCGCTGACGGGCTGGTGGAGTCTGCGGTGCAACAGTGAGCTGACCGGGTACAGTTCAACGCTCCAAGGCTGTTCGGCCTGGCGGCGTCGGCTGTCCCGGTCGGTATCCGTTTCCAGGACTAAAGTGGATGATCTGGGTGGTTGAACGGTCCGATATGGTTTTCCGATCGAGACCGCGAGCGGAGGTGGCATGACACAGAATTTGGAGAAGGCGAACTCGGGGCAATCGCCCGAAGCCGGGTCCGCCACTCCGGCGTCCAATGGACAGGCCGCCGCTCGCAATTCCACCGCCGTTCCCACCTCCGCCTCCCGTCGCGTCCGCGCGCGGCTGGCGCGCCGCATGACCGGGCAGCGCGGCATCGCCGCCGTCAAACCGGTGCTCGAGCCGCTGGCCACCGTGCACCGCGAGCTGTACCCGAAGGCGAATCTCGCTCTGCTGCAACGGGCTTTCGACGTCGCCGACGAGAAGCACGCGCACCAGTTCCGCAAGTCCGGCGACCCGTACATCACGCACCCGCTGGCCGTCGCCAACATCCTGGCCGAGTTGGGCATGGACACCACCACGCTGGTGGCCGCGCTGCTGCACGACACCGTCGAGGACACCGGGTACTCGCTCGACGAGCTGACCGCCGAATTCGGCACCGAGGTCGCGCACCTGGTCGACGGCGTCACCAAGCTCGACAAGGTCAACCTGGGCGCCGCGGCCGAGGCCGAGACCATCCGCAAGATGATCATCGCCATGGCGCGCGACCCGCGCGTGCTGGTGATCAAGGTGGCCGACCGGCTGCACAACATGCGGACCATGCGGTTCCTGCCGCCGGAGAAGCAGGCCAAGAAGGCGCGCGAAACCCTCGAGGTGATCGCGCCGCTGGCCCACCGCCTCGGCATGGCGACCGTCAAATGGGAGCTCGAGGACCTCGCGTTCGCGATCCTGCACCCCAAGAAGTACGACGAGATCGTGCGCCTGGTCGCCGACCGCGCGCCCTCGCGCGACACGTACCTGGCCAAGGTGCGCGCCGAGATCGTGAACACGTTGGCCGCCAGCCGAATCGACGCGGTCGTGGAGGGTCGTCCGAAGCATTACTGGTCGATCTATCAGAAGATGATCGTCAAGGGTAAGGACTTCGACGACATCCACGACCTGGTCGGTATCCGCATCCTCTGCAACGAGGTGCGCGACTGCTACGCGGCGGTCGGTGTCGTGCACTCGCTGTGGCAGCCGATGGCCGGGCGGTTCAAGGACTACATCGCCCAGCCGCGCTACGGCGTCTACCAGTCGCTGCACACCACCGTCGTCGGCCCGGACGGTAAGCCCCTGGAAGTGCAGATCCGCACCCAGGATATGCACCGGACCGCGGAGTTCGGCATCGCCGCGCACTGGCGGTACAAGGAGACCAAGGGCAAGCACTCCACCGACTCCACCGAAGTCGACGACATGGCGTGGATGCGGCAGCTGCTCGACTGGCAGCGGGAGGCCGCCGACCCGGCGGAATTCCTGGAGTCGCTGCGCTTCGACCTGAAGTCGCCGGAGATCTTCGTGTTCACGCCCAAGGGCGATGTGATCACGCTGCCGCAGAAGTCGACCCCGGTGGACTTCGCCTACGCCGTGCACACCGAGGTCGGGCATCGCTGCATCGGCGCGCGCGTCAACGGGCGGCTCGTCGCGCTGGAACGGCAGTTGGAGAACGGTGAGGTCGTCGAGATCTTCACCTCCAAGGCGCAGAACGCCGGGCCCTCGCGGGACTGGCAGAACTTCGTGGTGTCCCCGCGCGCCAAGGCCAAGATCCGGCAGTGGTTCGCCAAGGAACGCCGCGAGGAAGCCCTCGAGGCCGGTAAGGACGCGATCAGCAAGGAGGTCCGGCGTTCGGGCCTACCGTTGCAGCGTCTGATGAGCGTCGACGCCATGAGCGCGCTGGCGCACGAACTGCACTACACCGACATCTCCGCGCTGTACGCGGCCGTCGGTGAGAACCAGGTGTCCGCGCATCACGTGGTGCAGCGGCTCATGGCGCAGCTCGGCGGCGTCAGCGACGTCGAGAACGAATTGGCCGAGCGGTCAACCCCTTCCACGGTCCCGTCGCGGCAGCGCACGACCGGCGATGCGGGCGTGGAGATCCCGGGCGCGCCCGGCACCGTCTCCAAACTGGCCAAGTGCTGCACCCCGGTGCCCGGCGACGAGATCATGGGCTTCGTGACCCGCGGCGGCGCGGTCAGCGTGCACCGTACCGACTGCACCAACGCGGATTCGCTGCGCGCGGAACCCGAACGCATCATCGAGGTGAAGTGGGCCCCGTCCCCGTCGTCGGTCTTCCTGGTCGCCATCCAGATCGAGGCCCTCGACCGGACCCGGTTGCTCTCGGATGTCACCAAGGTGCTCGCCGACGAGAAGGTCAACATCCTCTCCGCGGCGGTCACCACCTCCGGTGATCGAGTCGCCATCTCCAAGTTCACCTTCGAGATGGGCGACCCCAAGCACCTCGGTCACCTGCTCAACGTGGTCCGGAACGTGGAAGGCGTCTACGACGTCTACCGGGTGACCTCGGCCGCGTAGAGCGTGAGCCCGGTCCGCTCGGCACGACTCACGAGAGTCGTTGTGCGCGTGCGGGTCACGAATCCGAGATAGCACCGGTGCTGGACGTCGTCGAGGATGGCGAACGGCACCAGGTGGTCGCGACCGCTGTGGCGTGCGACCCCGCGCAGCACCGACGGCAGGACGTCGTCGAACTGCGTGGGGTCGACACCCGTGAGATCGAGGTCGACAAGCACCCGCGCGCCGTCGGTGGGCGCGAGCAGGACGTCGAGCAGGGCCGCGCGGGCCTCGCCACGGTCGTCCGTCGACGTCACGGCGAGGCGCGCCGCAATGGGCAACTCCGTTCGATCGGGGGCGATCAACACGGCGATGGTCACCAGGTCGTCCCGGAAGTACGCGAGTTCCCGGTCCATCTCGGTCTGGAGTTTCCGTTCCGTGTCGGCGCGTGACGCACCGTCCGGCTGCCAGGGTGTGTTGCGGGCCGGACGCAGGTCGATCGCGATGGCCACGGCGGCCACGATCCAGCCCACCACGCAGAACGCGAATTGTGTCGGGTGCGCCGCGAATCCGTCATTGTCGACGTCGTGCCACCAGGCCACGGTCATGACCACGACCACGAAACCAACTACCGTCACCAACTACCGCGCACCTCCGCCGATCCGGGTAGCCACCCTAACCGGTGGGCCGCACCAGACGTCTACTCCGTGCGCAGCAAAGGCTGTGTCGAGCAGCGGAAGGCACCGCCGAAGATGCGGGAGACGGCGAAGTCGATGTATTCGACGGTGATGCCGCGCTCTTGCAGTTGCTTGCCGACGCGCTCGAATTCCGGGTCGGTGATATAGGTTTCGGCGTCGATGGGCAGCCCGTTGGTGGCCATGGCGGCCGCCTCGTCCTCGCTGACCTCGATGCGGTCCCAGTCGCGCAGGCGCGGGGGCAGACCGTCGGGCAGGCGGTCGGGGCAGGCGATGAGCAGGCCGTCGCGGACCAGGCTCAGGGCGCAGTCCAGGTGCAGGACGTGGCGGGGGAGCC
>NZ_JBSGBY010000527.1:0-6058 GCF_053601505.1 Nocardia sp. NPDC004722 | reverse complement strand
CGTTCGAGAATCGTCACCCGCGTGCAGGATTCGGCGAGAACTCGGGCGGCGAGCAGTCCCGCGATGCCCGCGCCGATAACGATGGCGTGCCGGTCGGCCCGGCTCATACCGTCACCGGCAGCGCCATCACACCGCGGTGGATCAGGCTCGGCCGGTATTCGACGGCATCCGTGCCCAGTCGCAGTCCGGGGGCGCGTTCGAGCAGCGCACGCACCGCGGCGGCGGCCTCGAGCCGGGCCAGGGGCGCGCCGACGCAGTAGTGGATCCCGAGACTGAAGCCCAGATGCTTACGGGCGGTGCGATTTCCGGCGTATCGGGTGACGTCGAAGGTGTCGGCGTCGGGGAACACCCGGTCGTCGCGGCTGGCCGAGGCGGTCAGCACCACGACGCCGTCGCCGCGCCGGAACTGCCGTCCGCCGACCACGGTGTCGGCGAGCGCCACCCGGATGGTGAACTGGGTGGGCGCGTCGTAGCGCAGCATCTCGTCGAGGGCCGGTTCGACGAGTTCGGGCCGCTCCCGCAGCAATTCGAGCTGTTCGGGGTGGCGCAGCAGCGCCAGCAGCCCGTTGCCGATCAGGTTGATCGAGGTCTCCATCCCGGCCACCAGCAGCAGTAGCGCCATGCCGATGACCTCGGCCTCCGTGAGCCGCTCGCCGTCGGCGCTGGCCGCGACGAGTTCACTGAGCAGATCCGTGCCCGGCTCCCGCTTGCGGCGTGCGACCAGTTCACCGAAGTACCCCATGCAGGCCATGGCCGACCGCCCCCGCGCCTCGATATCGCCGGGCCCGAGCAGCGAGTCGGGGTCACTCCCCCGCGCGATCGCCAGCTGCCACTCCCGGAACCGCGCACCGTCGGCCGGATCGCCGCCGAGCAGCCGCACCGGGATCATGGCCACCGCCAACGGCACCGCCAGATCCTCGAGCACATCGAATTCGCCGCGCTCCAAGGCGACGTCGACGAGTTCGTCCACCACTTTCCCGGCGACCGGCGCGAGCTCGCCGACCATGCGCGGCGTGAACGCCTTGGCCACCAGCTTGCGATAGCGGCCGTGCTGCGGCGGATCCATGCGCACGAACGAACCGGGAATCGCGGCGGTGGTGTCGCGGAACGGGCTGATGCCCGCGGCGTAGCCGTGACCCCAATCCGCGCCGGTGAGCACGGCCGCGCATTCCTCGTACCGGGTGATCAGGGTGACCGGCACGTCCCCGAACTGGTACGGAAACAGTGCCGCGGCGTCGCGGACCCGCCGGTAGGCCGGGTACGGATCGGCGCGATGGCCGGAATCGAAGGCGTCGAAGGTGATCTCGGGAACAGCGGTGCTCATCGGCCCTCCACACGGACACGCAGTTCGGACATGCCGCGTACGACCACATTGGGCCGGTACGGCGGCTCGGCCAGCAGGTTCAGTTCGGTGACGCGAGTACCGAAGGCGTGCAGCACCGTTCGCATCTCCATGCGGGCCAGCGGCGCGCCCAGGCAGTAGTGCAGCCCGAGGCCGAAGGACAGGTGCCGTTCGGTATGGCGGCCCGGCAGGTATCGGCTCAGGTCGAACCGGTCGGCGTCGGGGAAGGCGGCCGGGTCGCGGTTGGCCGACCCGAGCAGCACGATCACCGCGTCACCGGGCGCGAAAGTGCGCTCGCCGACCGTGATCTCGGCCCGCGCGGTGCGGGTGGTGAGATGCACGGGCGCGTCGTAACGCAGCACCTCGTCCACCGCGACGCCCGCCAGATCGGGATCGGCCCGCAGCCGCTGGAATTCCCCGGGCTCCCGGATCAGGGCGAGCACGCCGTTGCCGATCAGGTTGACCGAGGTCTCGTGACCCGCCACCACCAGGATCAGCAGGGTGCCGATGAGTTCGGTGTGGGTCAGCCGCACCCCGGCCTCCTCGGCCTGCACCAGCGCGGTGATCACATCGGCGCGCGGGGCCCGGCGGCGCTGTTCGACGAGATCGCCGAAGAACTCGGTGAATTCGTGCACGGCGGCGGTGCGGGCGGCCAGTTCGGCCGGGCTGAGCAGCACGTCGGGGTCCAGGCCACGGGCGATGCCCGCCGACATGGCCCGCACCTGGGCGTGCGCCTCGGCGGGCACGCCGAGCATCTCGCAGATGAGGGTGAGCGGCACCGGATAGGCCAGGGCCTCCAGCAGATCCACCTCGCGTTCGGCGAGTATCGCGGTCAGCAGTTCGTCCACCAGCCCGGTGGCGCGCTCCTGCAAGGCGCTGACGGTGCGGGCGGTGAACGCCTTGCCGACCAGACCCCGCAGCCGGGTGTGGTCCGGGGGCTCCATCCACAGGAACGATCCGGGCAGCTCCACGTCGCTGTCGCCGTGCAGCAGGTCGGGTTCCTCGGCGTGACTCCAGCGCGCGTCGGTGAGGATGGCCGCCGCCTCGGCATGCCGGGTGACCAGCTGGGTGTCGTGGGGGCCGGGCACGAAAGGCCCGGCGGCGCGCAGGATCCGATAGCTGTCGTACGGGTTGTGCCGCAGGTGCGGCGCGATGCTCTCGACGACGGCCTGCTGGACCCGGGTCATATCCGTGACGGCGGCAGCTTCGGAACTCACCGGCGACTCCTGAATTGTGAATGCGGTTTTCGCGAGTTCATCCTCACCGCCACGGCGGGCGGGCCGTGCGGCCATTGCCGACGCCTATCGTCCGATCGCCGTATCTCTTTATCGCGCACGGCAATTGGCTGATCGAGGCTGGTTATCACCGCTCACGTTTAACAGCGTGTTCAGCGGCCGGACACTATTCGCTGTTGTCGTGGCGGTCATGGATTCCGCGAATTCCGAAGGCACACTGTCGGATCGACTCGCATTCATCGCCGCCGAGCACCCGAACACCGCGGCGACATTCTGGTCCACCGCCGAGCGCATGGACTACGCCGCAATGCACCGTGCCGCGAATGCCGCGGCGGCCGCGCTGATCCGGCACGGGGTGCGCCGTGACGAACCGGTGGGCATCCTGTGCCCGAACGCGCCGGAGTTCCTGGTGAGCTTCTTCGGCATCATCGCCGCGGGCGCGGCCGCCACTCCCCTGCCGCTGCCCGCGAGCACCCGCCGCGCCGGCGGCTATCCCCCGCAACTGGCCGCCATCACCGCGGCGGCGGGCATGCGCACGGTGCTGGTCTCGCCGCGTTTCGCCGAGCTGGTGCCGCTGCTGGGCGACGCCGTCGCGGTCGAATTCCTCGATACCGCAACTCTTTCCGACGATGCTCAGCCGGTGATTCTGCCGACCGTGGAGCCCAATGATCTGGCGGTGGTGCAGTTCACCTCCGGCAGCACCGCATTGCCGAAGGGCGTGCGGCTGACCCACCGCCAGGTGATGGCGGGGCTGGCCGCCATCCGCCGCGGCATCGCCCTGGATCTCGACGATCAGGGCGGCTTCTGGCTGCCGCTGTTCCACGACATGGGCCTGTTCGGCACGCTCTCGGCGATCCTGCGCGGCATTCCGGCGCACGTGTGGTCGCCGCTGGCGTTCGTGAAGGACCCGGCGCGCTGGCTGCGCGAATTCGCCGCCAGCGGCACCACCATCACCGCCATGCCGAGTTTCGGCTACGAGGCGCTGCTGGGCGCGGTGCCGCCGGAGCAGGTCACCGAGTACGACCTGAGCCGCTGGCGCATCGCTTTCAATGGCGCGGAACCGATTTCGCAGGAGGTGGTGAGCCGGTTCCTGGATCGCTTCGCCCCCGCCGGATTCGCGCCGAGCACCATGTTCGGCGTATATGGCATGGCCGAGGCGACCTTGGCGGTGGCGTTCCCGCCGGTGGGCCGCGAGCCGGTGTTCGAATGGGTCGACCGGGCGCTGCTCGCCGACGCCCAGCACGCCGACCCGGTGTCGCCGGAGCAGGCGGGCGCACGGGCGGTGGCCGGGGTCGGCTCGGCCGTGGACGGGCTCGAATTGCGGGTCGTGTCCACCGATTCCGGCCTGGACCTGCCCGACGGCCGGGTCGGGGAGATCCTCATTCGCGGCGCGTCGGTCACCGGCGGCTATCTCAGCGCCGATCCGGCCGCCGTGGCCGACCGCTTCCTCGACGGCTGGCTGCGCACCGGCGACCTCGGATATCAGCGTGCCGGTGAACTTTTCGTCACCGGCCGCTGCAAGGACATGATCACCGTGCGCGGCGTCAACCATTACGCCCAGGACGTCGAGGCCACCGTTCGCGATCTCGACGGGATCTACAAGCAGCGCTGCACCGCCGCGATCGATCCCGACGGCGCGGACGTGATCGCGCTGATCGCCGAATCCGAACTCGACGGCGACGCGGCGGCCGCGCTGTCACGGGCCATCCGCGACCGGGTCGCCGCCGACCTCGGACTCGCGGCCGTCGAGGTGTATCTCGTGCCGCCGCGCACCATCCCGCGCACCAGCAGCGGCAAGCTCCAGCGCCTCGCCGCCCGCGACCTCATCACCCAGCAGCGCTGAAATCCCCAGTGGCAGTGACGCCCAACGTTATTCGATCCCGAACCGGAGGCACCCGTGCACAGTTATGAAGTCTTCCGACACTACGAGCGCCTGCACTGGAAGCTGGGCGACCTCGCCTTCGACACCGTGGACAAGGACCTGGTCCGCCCGGAGTACGTGACCCTGGCCAAGAGCGCGGCCATGGGCGAGTCCAATGTCATCGCCGCCGTGCACGGCTTCCTGGCCGAATTCGTCGACGACTACGACTTCTCCACCTTCGCCGTGGTGTGGGGTTACCAGGAAGTGCAGCACCACTATGCCTTCCGGTCGTGGCTGCGCGCCATCGGCGAGGATGTGCAGGATCGGGCCGTCGACGCCATGCGCGAACCCTACGCGCCGGGCACTACCCCGTCGGCGACGCTGGCCACCAACATCATCTCGGAGCTGACGGTCAACCACGTCTACCGCGCGGTGTCGGCCTGGGTGCAGGAGCCGGTGTTGAAGTCGCTGCTGCTCAACGCGAGTCGCGACGAGGCCGGGCATGCCCGCGAGTTCATCCACTACGCCACCGGGCGGCTGGCCCGACTGCCCGAAGAACTGCCGTCGGTGCTCGAGACCCTCTACGTGTACAGCTCCGAGGCCAAGATCAAGCACCCGGTGAGCACGTTCAAGGCCGGGATCGCCGAACTCGGTGACCACGAGACCATCGACACCGGCTTCGAGCTGTTCCTCGAACAGGTCGCCGCCGACGGCGAACTGGAGGTGCTGCACGACAAGGTGCGCCGCACCTTCGCGACCATGACCGGCCTGGACCTGTCCAGCAACGCCAAGGTCCGCCGCGCGCTGGCCGAGGCCATCGCGTAGCGGCCCTGTCGTGCCCTCCCCCATCACCGAGGAATCCGCGAATTCGGTTGCCGAGAAAGCGGATTCGGCGACGGTCGCCGTGCCGTGGTCGGTCATCCCCGACTACCACTGTTTCGGCTGCTCCCCGCACAACGCGTCCGGGCTGCGGCTGGCCTTCACCCCGCACCCGGACGGCTTGCAGGCCCGGTTCCGGCTGGACCGCCGCTTCGAGTCCTACCCGGGCATCGTGCACGGCGGCCTGACCGGCGTCATCTGCGACGAGGTGATGGGCAACCTGATCGTGCTGGCCCGCCACGTGCCCGCCTTCACGGTCTCCCAACGCACCCGCTTCCTCACCCCGCTCTCGATCGACCGCGAATACCGTTGCGTGGCAACACTGTCGGCCACCGGCTCCGGCGATCTGATCCAGGCCACCGCCGAGATCCTGGATGCCGACGGCGGCAGCTGCGCGTCCTCGTCCGCCACCTACCGCCCCTTCGCGCTCGAGTCCGTGCGCGATCAGCTCTCGCTGCGCGACGACGAGGTCGCCCTGCTGGATCGGGCCCTCACCACCGCAAACACCCTCCCCCCGAATGGAGTTCCGTCATGACCACCGATGACATCCTGCGCACCGTCACCGAGATCGCCGTCACCGAGACCGGTCTGCCCGCCACGGACCTGACCCCCGACGCCGACCTGCGCGCCATGGCGGGCGTGGATTCGGTGCCTGAGCGCGACAGCGATAACAGCGTGTCCGGATGTCACCGGAGAAAATCGGACATCCTTCTCATTGTGCTGTAATCCGGCACGCTGGCT
>NZ_JBSGBY010000526.1:0-6065 GCF_053601505.1 Nocardia sp. NPDC004722 | reverse complement strand
TTGTTGGATCAACGCGTGGGGGCGCCGCGACCCCGCCGAACCCCATTGGCATCTGGGGCCGGTCGCCGTGGACGACGGATTACAGGGGCAGGGCATCGGCAGCCGCATGCTCACGGATTTCTGTGCCCGCGTGGACGATCGGCGGGCGGCGGCCTATCTCGAGACCGACAAGCCGGAGAACGTGAAGTTCTACGAGCGCTTCGGCTTCACGGTGCTCGACGAAGCCGAGGTGCTCGGGGTGCCCAACTGGTTCATGCACCGCCCGCGTGTGGACTGAGGCGCTGGCCCGCGCGTGGACTGAGGCGCTGCTGGTCCGCGCGTGGACTGAGGCGCCGGCCCACGCGGACCGAAGGATCGGCCCGCGCGCGGCCGGGGCGGGTTCAGGTGGCCTGGCTGACCGAGGACATGTGGAAGTCGGGAATCCGCAAGGGCGGCATGGCCGTCCGGGTGAACCAGTCCTTCCATTCGCGCGGCAGCGTGATCTCGGTGCGGCCCGCCTCGCTGACGCGGCGCAGCAGGTCCAGGGGGCTCTCGTTGAAGCGGAAGTTGTTGACCGCCGCGGTGACCTCGCCGTTCTCGACCAGGTAGACGCCGTCGCGGGTGAGGCCGGTGAGCAGCAGCGTGGCCGGGTCGACCTCGCGGATGTACCACAGGCAGGTCAGCAGCAGGCCGCGTTCGGTGCCCGCGATCATGTCCGCCAGGCTCGCGTCGGTGCCTCCGGTCATGAGCAGGTTCTCGCCGGGAAGGGTGACGGGGGCGTCGAATTCGGCGGCGGTGGCGCGCGGGTAGACCAGCGAGTCGATGACACCCTCGCGGACCCAGTCGGTGCGCTGGGCGGTCAGGCCGTTGTCGAACACCGACAGTGATTCCGAGGACGAGCCGGTCGCCACGAACGGCCGGTACTCGAGCCCGGCGGCACGCGGATCGGAGTAGAGGGTCAGCGGAATCGTGTTGAGCCGCTCGCCGATGCGGGTGCCGCCCGCCCGGGCGAAGGCGGTGTGGCCCTCGTGCGCGCCGCGACCCTCCATCGTCCAGTTCATATAGATCATCAGGTCGGCGACCGCGGAGGGCGGCAGCAGCGTCTCGTAGCGGCCCGCGGGCAGCTCGACGCGGCGTTTGCTCCAATCCAGGCGACGCGAGAGCTCCGCGAGCAGGCCGGGGGTGTCGACGTCGGCGAAGTCGGTGGTGCCGGTGCCGACCCAGGCGCTGGCCAATTCCGCACCGGTGCCGCGTTTTCCGTTGATCTCGACCGAACCGGTCGGCTGCACCCAGCGCCGCCGCAACCCGGTGGAGGTGCCCAGCCAGGTGGAGTGCATCTGGTGGTGGGCGAACCCGTAGAGGCGGTCGCCGCCGTCGAAGCCGATGGCGAGATCGGCGGCGAGGGTGGTGAACACGCCGATATCGGTGGTCGCCGGTTCGCCCTCCCACTCCAGGAGTTTGTCGAGGCTGTCGGCGTCCACGGCGTCGGGGGCCAGGAGCGGCATGGCGTCGCGGGCGGGTTCGGCGTCGCGGGCGGCCTGTTCGCTGGCGCGCACCACGGCCTCGATGTCGGCGGGGTCGACGCTGGTGGAGCTGACGCTGCCGACCCGGGCGGCGTTCGGGCCGTCGCGGAAGATCGAGACCACCACCCAGTCGCGCGCGACCGAGGAACCGTTGGTGGTCATGGAATTTCCGGCCCACCGCAGCGAGGCCTCGTGCGCGTCGGTGACGATCACCACGGCCTCGTCGGCGCGGGAGGACCGCAGCGCGCGTTCGACGACGTCGGGGGCGGGGAGCACACTCACTGTGCCGACTCCTTACTCACGGTCGGTCCTTCCTACTGCCCGGCCTCGGCGCGGGTATTGAGAATGTTGATGCCGCGCACCAGTACCGACGGGCAGCCGTGCGAGACGGCGGCCACCTGACCGGGTTGCGCCTTACCGCAGTTGAACGCGCCGCCCAGCACCCAGGTCGAGGGGCCGCCGACGGCCTCCATCGAGCCCCAGAAGTCGGTGGTGGTGGCCTGGTAGGCGACATCGCGCAGCTGCCCGGCCAGTTCACCGTTGCGGATGCGGAAGAACCGCTGGCCGGTGAACTGGAAGTTGTAGCGCTGCATATCGATCGACCACGATTTGTCGCCGACGATGTAGATGCCGTTCTCCACGCGGGAGATCAGTTCGGCGGTGCTGGTGTCGCGCTCGGGATCGGGCTGCAGTGACACGTTGGCCATGCGCTGGATCGGCACGTGGTGCGCGGAGTCGGCGTAGGAGCAGCCGTTGGAGCGTTCCAGACCCAGGCGCGGCGCGAACACGCGGTCGAGCTGGTAGCCGACGAGGACGCCGTCGCGCACCAGATCCCACTGCTGCCCGGCCACGCCCTCGTCGTCCCAGCCGACGCTGGCCAGGCCGTGCTCCTGGGTGCGGTCACCGGTCACGTGCATGATCGGGGTGCCGTACCGCAGGGTGCCGAGCAGGTCGGGGGTGGCGAAAGAGGTGCCCGCGTAGGCGGATTCGTAGCCGATGGCACGGTCGTATTCGGTGGCGTGGCCGATGGACTCGTGGATGGTCAGCCACAGATTGGTGGGGTCGATGACCAGGTCGGTGGGCCCGGCCGTCACGGTGGGGGCCTTCACCTTCTCGGCCAGCCACTCCGGTATCCGCGCGAGTTCGCCTGCCCAGTCGAAGGTTCCGTCCGCGCCGGTCACGTACTCCCAGCCGCGCCCGGCCGGGGCGGCGAGGGTGCGCATGGTCTCGAACACGCCCGCGGACGGATCGACGGTGATCGCCTCGATCTCCGGGTGCAGCCGCACCCGCTGCTGGGTGATGCGGGAGCCGAAACTGTCGGCGTAGAAGGTCTGCTCCTTGACCTGCAGCACCGCCGCCGTCACGTGATCGACGCCGTCGGCGGCCTTCAAACGCTCCGAATAGTCCAGCAGCAGCGCCACTTTCTCCGGGGTCGGCACGGAGAAGGGGTCGAGGTCGTAGGCGGAGACGTACTCCGCGCCGTCGTAGCGCGGCTCCGGGGCCAGTTCGACGCGTTCACGATTCAAGCCGCGCAGGGTGCGCGCCACGGTCACCGCGCGACGCGCCACCTCGGCGGCGGTGTCGACGGTGAGGTCGGCGTGCGAGGCGAAACCCCAGGTGCCGTCGACGATCACGCGCACCGCGAAACCGAGATCGGTGCTGTCGGACACCGATTCGACGCGGCCGTCACGCAATCGGATGGACTGCTGCACAAGTCGGTGCACGCGCAGATCGGCGTATTCGGCCCCGGCGGCGCGGGCCGCGCCCAGCGCGGCGTCGGCGAGCGCGGACAGCGGCAGCGCGCGGAACTGCTCGTCCACAACCTTGGTAGCGATGCTCACCCGATCCAACCTAGAGGCCGACACGCCGGAGGTTCAACAAACCACGCAGCCGGAACGAAATTCACGCCACGCAAACCTGCATACGCTGCAACGATGCGCGAACTGCGATGTAGCACACCGTGAAACGGCGCGCACAACGGCTGTACATGCCACGTTTTGCTGACCGGATGCCGTACTGTCTGCCCGCGTGCCGCCATCCGCACTCCGCGATCGTAAACGGGAACGCACCCGCCGAGCCCTGCTCGAAGCCGCCGTCGAACAGTTCGAGAGCCGAGGTTATGAGGCGACCACCGTCGCCGATATCGCGGCCGCCGCCGAAGTCGGCACCCGGACGTTCTTCAACTACTTCGCCAGCAAAGAGGAACTACTGTTCCCCGAGCCGGACGAACGTGTGCAGGCCGCCGTGCGCGCCATCGCCACCCGCCGGCCCGGGGAACGACCCGTCGAGGTGCTGTTGCGTGCGCTGCGCGCGGCCGGTGACAATCCCGGTGATCACCTCGGGGACACCCTCGCCGCGCGGATCGCGGTGCTGCGGGCCCAGGTGTCGCGCACCGTGCCCGCCGTGTCCGGTCGCGCCGCCTACGCGCAGCTGGCCTCCCAGCAGGAGATCGCGCGGCAGTTGCGCGGAGCGTTCCCTGAGGAACTCGATGATGTCGGCGCGGCCGCCCTGGTGGGCGCGGTCGTCGGCGCGGTCTCCGGCGCGTTGACCGTGCTGTTCCAGCGGCCCGGCCTCGAGGACGGGGAAGCGCTGCAGCGCAAGATCCAGGAGACCACCTCGAAGGTGCTGGCGCCGTGGCTGTCCCAGCCCGCCCCGGAGCCCCGGGAACTGCCCGGCGAGCAGGCCGCGTTGCTGTCGGACGGCCCACTACATCCGGGCCCGGAGACCTACCAGGCCGATCCGGAAGCCTTCCGGCCCATCGCGACGGTGCATCGGCTCACCCCGGAATCCTTGCAGCGCTCCACCTTCGACGGTGGCGGGCCGCGGTCGCTGCCCGGCGGGCATCGGCAGCCCGAGGACGCCCGAATCTGACCTGGGGTGATCCGGGTCAGCCGAACTGCTGCCAGCCCAGCCGGATCACCATGACCACCACGACGATCAGCAGCACCAACCGCACGAAACCCGCGCCCTTCGCCAGGGCCATGCGCGAACCGGCCACCGAGCCCGCCACATTCGCGACGGCCATCGACAGGCCCAGGGCCCACAGCACATGGCCGGTGCTCGCCAGGAAGATCAGCGAGCCGAGGTTGGAGCCGCAGTTGATCACCTTCGCCATCGCGGCGGCGCGCACGAACTCGGTGCCGAGCAGGGTGGCGAAGGTGATGATCAGGAAGGTGCCGGTGCCGGGACCGAGGATGCCGTCGTAGAGGCCGATCAGCCCGGCCGCCAACGCCACCACCAGGATCGTCTTGCGCCGGGTCGGGGGATGGGTGGCCATGGTGACGCCGACCGACGGGCGCAGCGTCACGAAGATCGCGACCCCGATCAGCACCACCATCACGATCGGCACGAAGTACTTCTTGTCGATCAACGCGACCGCCGCCGACCCGCAGGCGGCCGCGATCGCGGCGATCACCGCCCCGGGCAACAGCACCTTCCACCGCATCGGCACCTTGCGCGCGAAGGTGACCACCGCGGCACTGGTCCCGGAAAACGCCGCGATCTTGTTGGTACCCAACGCGGTCTGCGGAGCCAACCCCGGCAACACCACGAACAGCGTCGGCAGCACGATCAGCCCGCCCCCGCCGACCACCGCATCGACCCAACCGGCCGCCGTCGCCGCGGTCAGTAGGACCGCCCAGTCCGCAAGGCTCACAGCCCGACCCAACCAGAGCCGACCACACAAGATCAAACCGTGGATCGCATGACGAGCCGTACAGGACGAGGCCCGTAGGGTGGGTGGGTGCGCCGGTTCAGTTTGTGGTTGCGGGGCAAACCCCTCATCACCGATACGATTCTGGCCCTGCTGTTGCTGGGCATCGACGTGCTGGCCGTGAACAACAGCACCTACAAGGCGACCTATCTGGTGCTGAGTGTGGTGTTGGTGGTGCCGATCGTGTTCCGGCGCACCCACACCCGGGCCGCGGCCATCGCCATGGTGCTGCTGTCGATCAGCGCGTCGGCGGTGCACGGGGCCGTGGGGGACAAGTCGGTGCATCCCGCGCTGCTGGGGCTGGGCATCATGCTCTACACCCTCGTCGCGTATGTCGGCCGCCGCCAAGGGCTCGTCTACCTGGGCATCCTCGTCCTCGACAGCCTCATCTCGGCCGCCGCGATCGGTAAGCCCTCGGGGACCGATATCGCGTTCACCGCGCTCTACTACGCGCTGTGCTGGACGCTGGCCGAATTCGTGGGCGCGCGCCACGCCTACGACGCGGAGGTCGCCGCACGGCTGGCCGTCGCCGACTACGACCGGGAACGCCGCGCCCACGACGCGGTCGCCGCCGAACGCACCCGCATCGCGCGCGAACTGCACGACGTGGTCGCGCACGCCGTGAGCGTCATCATCGTGCAGGCCGACGGGGCCCGCTTCGCGTTGCGCCGCGACCCCGACGCCGCCGAACAAGCCCTGTCCACCATCGCCGGGACCGGCCGCGACGCACTGCGCGAGCTGCGCCGCACCGTCGAACTGCTGCGTGCCACCGTGGCCGCAACGGGTGCCGTTCACGAGAGGCGATCGCCGGAACCTCGCCGACGTGGGCTTGTACTCGGTCGTGCTGGCGT
>NZ_JBSGBY010000525.1:0-6065 GCF_053601505.1 Nocardia sp. NPDC004722 | reverse complement strand
CGATCGTCTCGATCGCCAAGGGCGAGGTCGACCTGGAGACCGAGGACGAGAAGAAGGCGTCCGAGCAGCTGCGCGAGCGGCGCCGCGGCACAACCTGCGCGCGGGCAGTCCCGACGTCAACCGCTTCCCCACCGCCGCCTGGCTGCGCGCCGCCCGCAAGGCCCTCGACAGCGCGCCCGCGGAGGCGTTCGGCTACGGCGATCCGCGCGGCCGGATCGAATTGCGTTCCGCGCTGGCCGATTACCTGGGCCGCACTCGCGGTGTGCTGGCCACCCCGGAGCAGATCGTCATCACCACGGGCGCGCAGCAGGCGCTGGCACTGCTGGCCACGGTGCTGTCGGCGTCCGGCACGACCACCGTCGCCATGGAAGACCCCTACATCCCGTCCTTCCACGACACAGTGCGGGCGGGCGGCCTGGCCGTGACGCCGCTGCCGGTCGACGACGAGGGGGCGCGCGTGGACCTGCTCACCCGCGGCGACCTGAAAACCGTTGGGGCGGTGGTCGTCACGCCCAGCCACCAGTTCCCCATCGGCTCCACCCTGAGCCCGCCGCGGCGGCAGCAACTGGCCGACTGGGCCTGCGCCGGACATCTGGTGGTGGAAGACGATTACGACGGCGAGTTCCGCTACGACCGGCAGCCGGTCGGCGCCATCCAGGGCATCGCCCCCGACCACGTCGTCTACCTCGGCACCGCGTCCAAGACCCTCGGCCCCGGCCTGCGCCTGGCCTGGATGGTGCTGCCGCCACACCTGGTCGAGCCGATCGCGGACGCGAAACGCCTCGCCGACAACCACTCCGAGACCCTCGGCCAGCTCACCCTCGCCGAAATGATCACCTCCCACGCCTACGACCGCCACATCCGCGCCTCCCGCCTGCGCTACCGCCGCCGCCGCGACCTCCTCGCCGACCGCCTCACTCCCCGCGCGGGCCGCCCACTGGCAGGCTTCGGCCTCACCGGCATAGCCGCCGGTCTACACGCCCTCATCCGCCTCGAACCCGCGGGCCTGACCGAGACCGAAGTCCTCTCCCGCGCAGCCGATTACGGCCTCGACATCATGGGCCTATCCGGCCTATGGCTCTCCCCGCCCACCGAACCCACCCGCCCCCAGGGCATCGTCGTAGGCTTCGCCGCCCCCTCCGACAGCACCTACCCAGCCGCCCTCGACGCCCTCGTGCGGACCCTGTCCTGGGAGACGAGCACCCGCGCCCGGTGACTGGTCCAGCGCCCCATATCTCCCGCCAATTCCCTACCTAGCCTGGGGTGATCGTCTTCTCCGACGACTTCGACAGCACCGAAAGGACAGAGCAATGGGCAGCTCGAGCGGCTTTCCCTACTTCGGCTTCGAACGAATCCGCGATGTAATCAGACCCTTCTGGCCGACCTTCCTCCCGCCCCTTTTCTGACGACAACCGCCCCGACCGCCCGGCGTCCCCTCGGCAGTTAATCTCGGCCGGTGAGAGTGGATGAGGAATTTCCGGTCGAATGGGGACGCACGCTGGTCGGTGAGGTGTCACAGGACCCGGACGACGGGGAATGGCTTTTCGACGACTGGACGACGATCACCTTCCCGAGTGCGGAGGACGGGAAGCACGGGCATCACACGAGCGGGTACGAGGCTCCGGATACCGTGGCGATCGCTTACGGCGGGGAGATCGTCGCACTGGGCGAGACCGGCGACATGAGTCCGACCAATCTCTACGTGTGGGACAACGAGTACTACCAGTTCCTGCGATTGCGTGAAGTGCTCGCCCCGGAACTCTGGGCGTCTCTGCCGTGGGCACCGTTTCGGAACGGCCAATTACTGTAGGCCTGGGACAAATTCCACTGCTGGGATTATTTCCGGCATCCGGGCCTGCCACCCGCGCGCGAAGGCTATGGCGATGAAGTTTATCCGGACGATCCGGCGGTATTGAGCTACGGCGGAGATTGGTACGACTTCGCACAGCAGGTCGAGGACGAGTATCCGCTCGGCTTCCGGGCCGAACCCGCCGCCTCCTCCGAAGCGTGCCTTATCCGGGCCGCGCAGGACGGCGATCTCGCCGCCGTGCTCGAACAGCTCTCGCTCGGAACGAATCCCAATATCGGCACCATGGAACCGCCCGGGGTGCATACCTCGTTCTGCTCGGAACGCGACGCGACGCCGATCGCGAATGCCCTCAACGGCCGCGCGCCTGAGATAACGGAGGCTCTGGTCGCCGCCGGTGCCACGGTCCCTGCCTACCTGGCACATCGCTATCAACCGGCCACGGCCAAACCCCCCACGAGCGCAACCCGTTACGACGCCGGGCCCCGTCACCTCAGCACGACTGAGCCCAACGCCGTACACCATGCCACGGCGGCGGCGGAGCCCGACCCCGCCGCAACAGCCTGCCGGAAAAGGGATTCGGCACTGGTGGCAGCGGATGACCGGGCATTGAACCCGAAAACGCCCGAGGCGGACGCGAATTCGCGTCCGCCTCGGGCGTATCCAGCTCAGTTCTTGGGGAAGTTCAGCTTCGAGAGGTCGAAACCTTCGAGGCCGGGCGGGAGTTCGTTGAGGCCGGCGGGGAGGTTGGAGATGTCGGGCATGCCGGCGGGGAGGCCGCCGGGGAAGCCTGGGAAGCCGGCGCGGGCCGCCTTCGGCGGGGTGGGGCCGCGGCCGCCCTTTTTGCCCTTTTTGCCTTTGCCTTTGCCCTTGTTGGCGCGGGCGCCGGGCATGCCGAATTGGCGGGACATGGCGCCCATCATCTTCTTGGCTTCGAAGAAGCGGTCGACGAGCTGGTTGACGTCGGAGACCTGGACGCCGGAGCCGTTGGCGATGCGGAGGCGGCGGGAGGCGTTGATGATCTTGGGGTTCGCGCGCTCGGCGGGGGTCATGCCGCGGATGATGGCCTGCACGCGGTCGAGCTGCTTGTCGTCGACCTGGGCGAGGACGTCCTTCATCTGGCCCGCGCCGGGGAGCATGCCGAGCAGGTTGCCGATGGGGCCCATCTTGCGGATGGCCAGCATCTGCTCGAGGAAGTCCTCCAAAGTCAGCTCGCCGGAGCCGATCTTGCGGGCGGCCTCCTCGGCCTGCTGCGCGTCGTAGACCTGTTCGGCCTGCTCGATCAGGGTGAGCAGGTCGCCCATGCCGAGGATGCGCGAGGCCATGCGGTCGGGGTGGAAGACGTCGAAGTCTTCCAGCTTCTCACCGGTGGAGGCGAAAAGGATGGGCTGGCCGGTGATCTCACGCACCGACAGCGCCGCGCCACCGCGGGCGTCACCGTCGAGCTTGGTGAGCACGACACCGGTGAAGCCGACGCCGTCGCGGAAGGCCTCGGCGGTGGAGACCGCGTCCTGACCGATCATGGCGTCGAGGACGAAGAGGGTCTCGTCCGGGTTGACGGCGTCGCGGATGCCCGCGGCCTGCCGCATGAGCTCCTCGTCGATGCCGAGGCGACCGGCGGTGTCGACGATGACCACGTCGTACTGCTTGGTCTTGGCTTCTTCGATACCGTTGCGCGCGACGTCGACCGGGTCCGAGGCCGAGATGCCCAGCGGGTTGTCGCCGCCGCCGATGGAGGTGCCCGGGTGCGGCGCGAACACCGCGACGCCCGCGCGCTCGCCGACCACCTGCAGCTGGGTCACGGCACCGGGCCGCTGGAGGTCACAGGCCACCAGCAGCGGCGTATGCCCTTGCCCCTTCAGCCATTTGGCGAGCTTGCCCGCGAGGGTGGTCTTACCGGCACCCTGCAGACCGGCCAGCATGATGACGGTCGGCGGGTTCTTGGCCAGCCGCAGCCGCCGGGTCTCGCCGCCGAGGATATTGATGAGTTCCTCGTTGACGATCTTGACGACCTGCTGGGCCGGGTTCAGCGCCGCGGAGACCTCCGCGCCCTTGGCGCGTTCCTTGATCTTGGCGATGAAGGTGCGCACGACGGGCAGCGCCACGTCGGCTTCGAGCAGGGCCAGGCGGATCTCACGGGCGGTCGCGTCGATGTCGGCCGGCGACAGGCGTCCCTTGCCACGCAGATCCTTGAGGGCACCGGCCAACCGGTCGGAAAGGGATTCGAACACCGATGCTCCTACATCTCGAGGGACTGTCACTCGAGATACCAGGGTAGTGGGCTATTCGAGTGAGCGTGGCCGTGGCCCCGGACGCCGCAGGTCGTGCTTCTCGGTGGCGACCATGCCGACGGCCTCGCGGGCGGTGAGCCCGAGCTCCAGGGCGAGTCCGTCCAGCATCGCCCATTCGACGTCGGTGGGGGTGTGCTCGGTGACGGTGGCGGCGATGGTCATGGCGGTCACCGCCTGCTGACCGGTGAGGGTGCGGCCCGGGAGCCAGGAGACCACCCAGCGGTCGCCGCCGACGCAGCGGGCGATGTGTGAGGTCAAATCACTCGTCATCATCGACGCGGAGACGACTTCGATTGCCACCGACCTGCTCCCCTCGCTCGCCACAGCTCGACACCTGCACGCGAATACTAGGGTGTGACTCCGGTCACCTGATCGGTATTACAGCAAATTGCCTGCAACATTCTGATTAACTGGCAAACGCGCGGTTTGCCAGTTAATTCAGTCCCCTGGCGACTGATCAGAAAATGGCTGGAAGAACCGATTCAACTGTCCGATTCGAGAGGTTTCTTCGGTTGTTGCGGCGGCACCACCGCCAGCAGCGCCGCCTCGATCTCCGCCCGCCGCTCCGGCGTGTCGGTGGCCCCGAGATCCAGGAAGAACGAGTCGATGACCGCCGAACCCATGGTCACCACCTTCGCCCAGCTCACATTCACCCCCGATTCGGCCAGCGCGGCGGCCAACCGGCTCAACAGCCCGATCCGGTCCTCGGCACGCAACTCCAGCAGCACCCGGCCGGGCTCGGACGTCTCGTGCCAGAACACCCGCGGCTGCGCCTGCGCGAACGGACTCGGCTGCGTCCCACCGGCATCGCGCTCCTTGCGGGCCAGCACCGACGCCAGATCCAGATCGCCGTTGATGGCCCGGATCAGCTCCTGACGCAGCAGGCCCGGGTCCGGCGGATCACCGAAACGCGGCGCCACCACGAAGGTGTCGATGGCTGAAGCACCCACACTGGCCAGTTCGGCCGACAGCACCCGCAGCGAATGCACCGCCAGCACGCCCGCCGCCTCCGAGAGCAGTCCCGGATTGTCGGGCGCGACGACGGTGACGACGTGGTGGTAGCGGCCCTCCCCCGGCCGCAGATCCACGTGCACGCCACCGGCTTCCGCCCGCGCGCGCAGTTCGTCCGGGATCGGCACCGGCTCGGGCATCTCCTCCCCGGCCATGGCGCGGCGGCAGTTGCGCACCAATTCGCCGATGAGCGAGGCCTTCCAGTCGTTCCAGACGCCGGGCCCGGTGGCCAGGGCATCGGCCTCGGACAGCGCCGCCAGCAGGTCGAGAAGGTTGGGATCGCCGTCGAGGGCGTCGATCACCATCTTCACGGTGTCGGAGTCGGTGATGTCGCGGCGCGTGGCGGTGTCGGGCAGCAGCAGATGCCAGCGCACCATGGCCGCGAGCGTGGTGACGTCGGAAGGCCACAGCCCCAGCCGTTTTCCGATGGAGGCGGCCAGTTCCGCGCCGACGACGCTGTGATCCTCGGTGCGGCCCTTGCCGATATCGTGCAGCAGCGCACCCAGCAGCAGCAGGTCCGGGCGGGCGACGCGGGTGGACAGCGCCCCGGCCTGCGCGACCGTCTCCATCAGGTGACGGTCGACGGTCCAGGTGTGCATGGCGTCGCGCGGCGGCAGGTCGCGCACCACGCCCCATTCCGGAAACAGCCTGCCCCACAGGCCCGTCCGGTCCAGGGCCTCGATGGCGTCGACGGTGCCGCGGCCCGCGCCCAACAGCACCAGCAGGTCGTTGAGCGCCTCCTTGGGCCACGGCTCGCGTAGCTCGGGCGCGTCCTCACCGAGCCGGTTGAGCGTGGTGGCCGACATCGGCAGCCCGGTCAGCGCCGACGCCGAGGCCACCCGCAGCACCAGCCCGGGATCGCCCCGAAGACGCAGTCGGCGCTGCTGGAATCCATGGAGGAGCGCCAGGTTTCGGTGGACGGCGTGCCGCAGCCGCTGCCGGATCCCTTCGTGGTG
>NZ_JBSGBY010000524.1:0-6068 GCF_053601505.1 Nocardia sp. NPDC004722 | reverse complement strand
GTCGTCTCCACCGCCGAGGACGCCCTCTCCCTGATCCTGACAATCCTGTCCTTCGCCCTCCCCATCCTGGCCTTCCTCGCACTGCTGATCCTCCTGATCGGCCCCGGCATCGCCCTCGTCAAATGGCGCCGCCGAACTCGCCGCCAAGGCACCTAACCCAAACAGCACACACATGGCTACCGACACCGAACCCACCTGGACAAACCATTAGCATGAGAAATCCACATGCCGATTTCTCATTCAGGGGGATCCGTGACCGACAGCTTCAAGGTCGATCTGGAACAACTGAAAAACCTCAGCACCACCGTCGAGGACCTGGGCCGGAAGGTCGGTGCCATTCGTTGCGACAAGGGCGCAGTGGAAGCATTCAATACCGGCAAGCCAGGCGGTGTCATGACCGAGCGGTCTGTCCCGAGCCGGATTTCCAATTGCCGAGTCATTCCCTATCGCAGCTGAATACGTGATCACCGACGACACGATGATCGGGACGACACGTTGGAAGGATTTGGACGACAAGAAGAAGTCGGAAATCAAGAGCATGCTGTTCGACCTCACAGATGGCGCCCAGAAGGCACAGTCTGCCGATGACAAGCTTCGTGAGGAACTGAAAAAACAAGGCACAAGCAATCTATCAGCATTCACCAGTGCCGCGGCTCTCAGCGGCGAGCAGGCGAGAAGCGACGCTGCCGAACTGGCGTCGGGCCACCAAACACCCGACGAGATCGCACGAATGGTGGCCGCAGGTCACCTCCCGCCGGAGCAGCTCGCGGGTCTCGAATCCGGAGGCACCGCAACAGTTCCCGCCTCACAGATGCAGTACCTCACCGAGATCGCGCGTGCCCTCGACGGCAAGAGTCCCGAGGAGATCGCCTCGATCACAAGCAAACTCCCGCCTGACGCCCGGCAGGCATTCGCCAATGGCATGCAGATCCTTGCGAGCCAGCGCGTGGACGGCGGCAGCGCAGGAAAGGGTGGCTTCGATCGTCTACCCCAGCAGTGGCGTAACTCCTTGTCCCGGCCGGATCTGGTCCAACAGGGATGGGAGGGGGTACCGCCGATGCCTGAGATCAAGCTCAACGGTGTGGCCGACAACCAGGCCATAGCCACCGTCGTCGGTGCCGGTGACGACCACTACAAACTCGGCAGCGACCTCGATCGGAAGCTGATCGACGTCGGCCGCCAGTATCTGCACGGGCAGGTGCTGCACGAGCAGAATCCGGACTCGAAGTTCGAGTGCTTCACGGTTGACGGTCACGGCACCCAGGACAGAGCCCTCACCGAAGGGATCTTTCAGGCGGTAGGGGCCGACAAGTTCGCCGTGGAGTCCGTCATCACCGACAAGGACCATGGCAAAGAGTTCACCCTGGATCTGTTGTCTCACCAATGGTCCGACCACGACCGAGCCGTCAGCTCTCTGTTCCGATTCGGAGATTCCGACGCCATCGTCGCCGACCCGAACAATGCGGTCGAGGTCGCGCGAGCCACTCGAATGGGACACATCATGAGTGCGTTCGCCCAGAATGTCGGCAATGAGGACGCTTGGAACGCACTGTCGAATGTGCCCGGCCACGGCAGCAACTCCGCAGGGCAATTGAATCCCGAGCTGATGCGTACGGTGTCGCACAGCCTGGCGCCGTATGTCTCCGATCTCGTCCGCGACGGATCTCCACTCCGTCCGGGCTTCGAGACCAACTGGATCGGTAAGCAGAACTTTGCGAATTCGGCTTTCGTGGCGGCACTGCTCAACACCGATGGCCAGGCCGGTACCGTTTTCAACAAGGCCGTGATGGACACCGTCCTGAACCAAGAGGTCGGATTCGCAGACCACCTGGGTGACCCGAACGCCGGACAATCGCTGCTGAGCGCGGGCCGATTGCAGGGTGTCCTCGACAAAGGACTCATGCTCGAGACCGGGGATCAGTACCGGGACGCCTTCGACGCGCAGAAGGAAACCTACGATCGGAAGGTGGCCGCATTCGAAGGTGCCACTGCTGCAATCAAACTCGCAGGCGGACTGGCCCCCGGGCCGACCGGCGCATTGGTGTCTTTCCCACTGGACGCGTTCGGTACGAGTCTGAAGGACGGGATCTGCGGTCCCCAGCCGGAAATGGGGAAGACACCTGTCCTCCAGGGCGTCGACGAATATCGGCAGCTGCATTCCATCCTCGAGGCGCGGCAGACGATGCACGGACTGCCGTCGACGCTGACTGCGGCACCGGAATTCGGCTATGCCTTCGACGCGAACGGAAGACTGAAAAGCTACGACGCCATTACCGACATCAACAGCAGCTATGACGACGGACTTCGGGTGATGCTGAGCAGGATCGGCGGCGGCGAAGGTCGGCAGATCATGGACGGATACAGGCAGGTGACTCTGAAGGATGGATAGTCTTCGCGCGTGGGTGTCGGTTGGGGTTGTGGTGCTGTCTGTGACGGCGGGGTGTGGGAGTTCCGGTTCCGGGAGCGGGAAGGCGACGTCGAGTGCGCCCCGGCCGGATCCCGAGATCCGGTATTCCCAGGTCTGGTCGGCCGACACCGGTATCGATCTGTTCGGGCGCGGTGCGGAATTGATTCGGGCGACTCGGGAAGCCAGTCAGTACGCGTACTTCGTGGGGAAGCAGGATTCCTATCCGGGATTCGCTGCGGCGCTGCCCGATCCGCGTACGACGCCGGGCTACGCCGAGAACTTCGTGCCCGGTCAGACTTCCGATCGTGCGGTCGTGCCGGACCAACCCGCGCGCACCTATTTCTTGCATCTCACGAACCTGACTGCCGACGATAGCGATGTCACTGCCGATGTGTGTTGGTATCACGTCGATCCCGCTGTGACGGTGGCCGAATATCCGCCGGATGTGTCCGAGTTCCATCTCGGTTCGGCGGAACGTGTGTCCCTGCACAATGGCGCCTCGGTCCCGGGGACGCCGGGTGTGGCCGAACGGAATCCAGACAGCCGGAGCCCCGATGCCCATCGGCCGCCCCGTTGGAATGTCTTCGGCACGTGGGGCATTACCGCCATGAAGACCTATGCGCCGGACGCGCTGCCGGATACGTGTGCTCGCTGGTGGCAGTCACGGTTCCCGGCCTTCGACAAGCCCGCAGACCGAAATTTCCTGTTGGTGCCGCGTGCGGAGATTCCGACGATGCCGGTAGCACAGCAGTATCCGGAATGGATTGCGCCATAACTCGAGTGGCGGGGTCGAGTTCGGCGGCGGTGATGTCCTCGAGGGTGCGGCGGCGGTTCAGAACCGACCACGATCTTCCACGGTGACAAACCCGGTGGACGTCCGCGTGCGAGGATCGGGACGGGCCCGCGAGCTCGTCGAAGAGCGGGGCTGTCACATATTCGGGCCGTGCGCGGTCGAAGGGTCGACACCGACCGCGGAAGGACCGACACCATGACCGATCGCGCCTGGCTGGCCGAGCAGTTCGAGGCCAATCGCACCCAGTTGTGCTCGGTGGCCTACCGGCTGCTGGGGTCCGCGAGTGAGGCCGAGGACGCCGTGCAGGAGGCGTGGCTGCGCTTGCAGCGCGCGGACTCCGACAGCGTGGAGAATCTCGCCGCCTGGTTGACCACGGTGGTGGCGCGGGTGTCGTTGAACATGCTGCAGTCGCGCAAGGTGCGCCGCGAGGACCCGATCACCGAGGACGATCAGCATCTCCCGGCACCGCCCGCTCACGCACCCGATCCCGAACACGAAGCACTGCAGGCGGATTCGATCGGGCTGGCGCTGTTGATCGTGCTCGATCAGCTCGCGCCCGCCGAGCGGCTGGCCTTCGTGCTGCACGATCTGTTCGCGATCCCGTTCGACGAGATCGGCCCGATCCTGGACAAGACGCCCGCCGCGGCCCGGCAGCTGGCCAGCCGGGCGCGGCGGCGCGTGCAGGGCTCACCCGCGCCCGCCGCCGACTCCACCCGTCAGCGCCAGGTGGTCGACGCCTTCCTGACCGCCTCGCGCAGCGGCGATTTCCAGGCGCTGCTGTCCCTGCTGGCCCCCGACGCGGTCTTCCGCGCCGACCCGGCGGGCATCCGCATGGGTTCCGAGGCATTGGTTTCCGGCCGCGACGGCGTGGCCGCGACCTTCGCGGGCCGCGCCAAGGCCACCCGCCTCGCCCTCATCGACGGCATGGTCGGCGCGGTCTGGTCCATCGCGGGCAAGCCGAAGGTGGTCTTCACCTTCACCGTCCTCGACGGCCACGTCACCGCCATCGACCTGCGCGCCGACGCCGACGAACTGGCCGAACTCGACATCGAACTCCTCGAAACCGCCTGAGCGGAAGCAGGTTTCCCCGCCCGGAAGGTTCGGTCTCGGGATACGTTCGTGCCGCGCCTATTTCACGACGACGCCGGGATCCGGCGTCGTCATCGGCTGGTCGGTGCCCACCGTGATCGATACGCCGGGTCGCGCGGCCAGGCCGAAGCGGGGGCGGTTGTCGGGGCCGAAACTCATGGGCTGGGCGCGGATGCTGCGCCCGGCCCAGCCGGTGCCGGGGTCCAGGCGGGCGTGATAGGTGATCCAGGGGTGGCCGTCGACGGTGAAGAAGCCGTTGTGGCCCGGGGCGATCGCGCCGGGGCCGCCGGGCAGGATCGGGCCGCCGGATTTGGTCCAGGCGGCGGGATCCATCGGGTCGCCGCCGCGGGCTAGTTGCATGAGTCCCAGGCGGTAGCTGTCGTCGAAACTGGCGTTGGCGGAATAGGTCAGGTACAGCGTGCCGTCGGGGGCGAACAGCGGCTGGGGCGCCTCGTTGATCAACCGGTTCGCCTCGTTGGGGACGGTTTCCCAGGCGGCGGTCGGTGTCGCGATCGCGACCGCCGCACCCACCGGTGTCGTCGGATCGGACATGCGGACCGCGCAGATCTCCTGCACGAGTTCGTCATCGGGCCGCAGGCACGACCACAGGAAGTAGCCCTGGGAGCGATAGCTCAGGTAGACGCCGTCGATGGCGACCGTGCGGGGCAGGTCGAGTTTCCCGGCGAATTCGTACGGCCCGGCCGGATCGTCGCCCGCCGAGCGCAGCGCGTACATGCGGTGGGTGTCGGGATCGTCGCTGTCCTGGGCGGAGAAATAGATCCACCAGCGGTCGCCGATGCGCTGCAACTCGGGAGCCCAGATCTTGGTGCACGCCGGTGCGGGACAGTCCGGATGCCGCCACACCACGACCGGTGACGCGTCGCCCAGCCCGCCGAGCGTGTCCGCGCTGCGGATCACCACATTGTCGTTGTTGAAGCTGTCACCCTGCACCAGGTGAAATCGCCCCTGGTAGTAGGTGAGACTGGGGTCCGCGCCCGCGGCCACGATCGGATTGGTGAATTCCTCACGATGGGTTTCGAGCGCGGCGGCGTGGGGCAGGGTCGGCCACGAGGTCAGGCACAACAGCACCGCCCCGATGACCCCGAGCGTCGTCCGCCAGCCCGTCATACCGCCTCCACCAGATGTCGAGAAACCAGTCTCCGACACGCCCGCCGCGCCAGTGCTCATTCGCAGTCCGCCCCGGCGTTTCGCGGCCATTGGGGAAGCCAGAGACAACATTCCGCAATTACTAGCGTCCCGTTAGCATTGTGACAATCATGGCTAATCTTCGGTAACACGTCGGCCGGGCCGCGCCGACAGAGAACGGCACCCCATTTTCCGGGACATTGGGACGTCCCGTTCATCGAACAACGCCGACGGCTGATGCGCGCCGCATTGTCGGGCAAATGGATGGCATTCATGGCCATGCTCGCCCTCGACGGCGACGACCAGTTGTCGATCTTCAGCGAGCCGAACGAGATGACCGCGGCGCTGCAGCGCGACAAGGCTTACGGCGCACTGCCTCCGGAGGTCCACGCCGAGGCCCTGCACGTGCTGACGGCGGCGACCATCGCCGGTTACGCCATCTTCCGCGAGGTCGTGGCACGCGATATCGACATTCCCCTGGACGAACTCGACCAGCGCGCGGTCGCGGCGTACGACTATCTCCTCCCCCGGGTCACCACCGCCGACTCTTAATCCCGTTGTCAAGCAGCAGTGGTGAGGGGCTCAGGTTGATAGAGCCGGTTGTCGCGGAGGAGTGCCCACACGACGTTGACG
>NZ_JBSGBY010000523.1:0-6076 GCF_053601505.1 Nocardia sp. NPDC004722 | reverse complement strand
CGCCTCCAGCACATTCTGTTCCACCCGCCCCAGCCACGGGCTCTGCCACAGGTGATCGCCCACGGCGATGAGCGAGAATCCACTCGCCTCCGCCGAAGAAAGGTAAGGAACACCATGTTTCGATACGGAACTCGAGGGGGCGCGGTGCTCACCGGCCTGACCGCCCTCGCCCTGTTCGGCGGCGCGACCAGCGCGCAGGCGGCCTCCGTGGACGTGAGCCAGTCCTGGGGCGTCTCGGCCGGGCAGACCGTCAGCGTCTCGGTGAGCGGGCTCACGCCGAACCTGGCGTCGGTGGCGGTCGGCCAGTGCAAGGCGCAGATCTCCGGCCCGTCGGACTGCAACCTCGGCGGCTCACTCCTGGGAACCGCGGACGCGCAAGGCAATTGGTCGGGCGGCGGCATCACCCTGGTGTCCTCGGTCGGCGGCGTGGACTGCACCGCGGCGGCGGGCGCGTGCACCATCTCGGTCACCAGCCTGACCGATCCGAACAATATCCTGGCCTCGGTGCCGCTCAGCTTCGGATGACGCACCCATGAGACGCGACATCCTCCGTGGTGTGGCGGGCGCGGCGGTCACGGCCGCCGCGCTGCTGGCCGCCGCCCCGTCCGCCACCGCCGCACCCGCGCTGCACCCGACACCCGCCGGTGAGGTCAGCGTCGGCGAGGTGCTCACCATCGCCCTCGACGGCCTGCCCGCCAATCTGCCCAATGTGGCCATCGGCCAATGCAAACCGGCCGTCACCAGCCCCTCGGACTGCCAGCTGGACCGCTCCCTGCTCGGCAACGCCGACGCCCAGGGCGTCTGGCAACCCGGCCAACGCGGCCGCACCATCGTGCTCACCGCCTCGGTCGGCGGCATCGACTGCGCCTCCGCGCCGGGCGCGTGCACCCTCGCGGTCACCAGCCTCACCAATCCCACCGCGATTATCACCTCGCTGCCCCTGACCTTCGGCGGCGCCCCGACCACGCAACCCGTTGCCCAGCAGTCCCATTCGGGCGATTCGCACCTCGCCGCGATCCTCACCGGGGTGGTCGTGGTGGTGTTGCTCGCGGCCGCACTGGCCTATCTGCTGCTGCGGGTGAGATCCCGGCGCGAATAGGGCGGCGACAAGCCCTCGGCGTGACGGCGCATTCGGCCGGTCCGACGGACCGGCCATTTGTGCTGCGCGGCAATGGAATTCGCTACGGCAAATGTTACGCAATGTTGTTTCAGACTGTTGACTTGCTGGAGGGTTGGTCGCCTAATGATCCCTCAGAAACGAAACATCGTTTCTCGATGAGGAACAAAGGAAGTCTCTTGATCATTCGACGCTTGCTGGCGGCCGCGGTCTCGGCCGTCTTCGCCGTCTCCGCCTATGCCGCTTCGTCAGTACCGATGGCCAACGCCGACAGTGCCGTCGCATTCGTCGCGAACACCGTCGACATCCGCTGCGCCTTCACCACGCTGCACCAGAGCAGCAACTGGTACTTCCCGTCCGGTACGCCCAAGGCGCTGGTCTGGTTGCAGCACGGTTTCGCCAGTGCCAACGATTCGGTCGACGACACTGCCCGCAAATTCGCCGCCCAGGGCTTCCTGGTTTTCGCGCCGACCCTGCCCACCGCCAACTTCTTCGGCTGCACGCTCGAAAATCTCGGTAACAACACCGATTTCCTGCACAACGTGGCTGATCTGTTCGGCAAGTCCGGCGACCTCGGCGACAAACTCGGTCGGAGTTTCACCGACGCCCGCGGTAAAGCGGGCCGCACCGACGTGGCGCTGCCGACCGCCTGGGTCTTCGCCGCGCACTCCGCCGGTGGCGAGGCGGTGCCGTACGTGACCCAGGAGCTGCGCGCGGACTATCCGAGCGCCTTCGCCAATCTGCGCGGGGAAATCCTCTACGACCCGGTCAAGAGCTTCATCGGCAACAACCTGAGCACCGCGCTCAACCACCTGGACAACACCACCCTGCCGATCCTGGCCATCACCGCCCCGCCCTACTCCTGCAACCGCGACGGCGCCGGCACCCAGGTGCTGATCGACCAGCTGCACCGGCCGTTCCTGGGCGTCCGGCTCACCTCCGGCGCCCACATCGACGTCGAGGGCGCGAGCGCACCCACACCGGACAAGGTGGCCTGCGGCACGCCGCAAGCCAAGAATGTCGATGCCCTGCAACATCTCTCGGTCGGCTGGGCCGGAGACTTCGTGGCCGGCACCAAGACCCCGGACCTCTACCCCGGGGGCAGCTACTACCAGAGTTTGATCTCGGCGGGCACGATCACGACCCTGCCCTGATCGGCGACCGCGATCCGCTCCGAGCGGGAAGGTGTGGGACCGTGCGTCAGCGCGGTCCCACGCCGAATCGCGCCCCGGGTCGGCCGGTCAACGGGCAACGGTGGCTACGAGGGTGGTGCGGCCGTCGATGGCGGTCAGATAAGGCTGGATCATCCGCATCCGAGTGCCGCGGTGCTCCAATTCGAAGGCACCGGACTTCAGGACGTTGCGTACCCAGTCGCTGTGGTCGCCGTAGTTGACCGCCACGCGCAGCTCATCGCCGTACCACGTCGTACCGACCGGGGTGCGGAACCGGCGACCGGATCGGCGTCCGGTGTGAATCACATTGGCGTATCCGGGAACGCGGGCGGTCGCGAAGCGGACGGCGGGGTTGGTCACGCACCGGTTGTAGCTCGCCAGCGTGCGCATGACGCGTGTACGCATGAGCACACGATAGTCCGTCGAGCCGCTCGGTGCAGTCGTGCGGATTCAGTGTGCGGTGGCTGTGGGGTAGGCGCGCGCGGGCAGGCCCGGACCGCCCGGGCGGAAGGCGGCGGGGGCGTGGGTGACCGTGGTCTGGATGTATTCGCGCAGGCCGTCTTCGGCGTATTCGCGACCGTAGCCGCTGCGCTTGATCCCGCCGAACGGGGCGCGCAGGGACATCCCGGTGCGGTTGTGGGTGTTGATGAAGGTGAATCCGGCTTCCAGCCGGGCGGCGAAGGCGAAGGCGCGATCCTCGTCGGCGGACCAGACCGACGCGCCGAGGCCCAGATCGGAATCGTTGGCGCGGGCAAGGACTTCGGCCTCGTCGCGGTACGACAGCAGAGGCACCGCGGGTCCGAACTGTTCGGTGCCGACCAGTGGCGCGTCGTCGGCCAGTCCGCAGGCGAGGACCGGGTCGAGGAAGTAGCCGTCCCCGCCGGGGCCCTGCGCCAGGGTGATGATTCGCCCGCCGCGCGCTGCGGCATCGGAGATCAACGCCGTGACCCGGTCGGCGGCCGCGCGACTGACCACCGGTCCCATGGTCACCGCCTCGTCCACAGGGTCTCCGACCCACAGAACGCGATGCGCGGCGGCCAGGTACGCGTCGAGGAATTCCTGGACGCGCCGCTCGGGGACGTAGAGACGTTTGGCCGCCATGCACACCTGGCCGGAGGTGGCGAAGGAGGCCAGCACCAAACGCTCGTAATCTCCGGGGGTGAGCGCGAAGTCGTCGAGGAACACCGCCGGGTCGTTGCCGCCGAGTTCGAGGACCAGCGGTTTGAGCGCCTGCCCGGCGGCCGCGGCGATCGCGCGCCCGGCCGCGCCGCCGCCGGTGAACGCGATCTTGCCGACGCGCGGATCGGCGATCAACGCCCGCACCAGCTCGGGGCCGCCGTGCACGACGGTGGTCTCGGGCAGCAGTCGCGCGACCCGGGTCACCGTGAGCGGGGCGAGTGGAGAAGGTTTGAGCAGCACCGTGTTTCCCGCGGCCAGCGCGGGACCGAGCTTGAGGATCGAGAGAATGATCGGGGCGTTCCAGGGCGTGATGGCCGCGACGACGCCGTATGGGCGCGGTGTCACGGTCAGCCGTCCCAGGCGGTCGTCGATCTCGGTGGGCGCGAACACCGTCTCCGCCCGATCGCAGAGCCAGCGCAGATACACCGCGGCGAACGAGATCTCACCGCGGCAGTCGACGATCGGTTTGCCGGTCTCGCGGGCCAGCAACTCGCCCAGCTCGACCACGTCGGCGTCCATCGTGTCCGCGGCGGCCCGCAGCGGCTCGAGCCTGGCGGACAGCGGTGCGCGTGACCATTCCCGGAAGCGTCGATCCGCTTCCCGTGCGATGACTTCCACCGCTTCGGGCGGGGTGATCGGCACCGAGCCGACCAGTTCGCGTGGGTGGGCCGGATTCTCGCGGTGGATTCTCATGCGGTGGCCTCGAGCGAATCCATCAGGCAGGCGCGCCGCAGGTGGGCGCGCGCCGCGACCGGATCGGCCGCCAGCTCCCGCAGCTGCCGCCGGTACTCCGCGTCGTGCCGGTGCAGCCGTGACCAATTGGCGCGGCTGGTGCGCTGCACATGCTCGACCGCGACGGTCCGGCGTTGCCGGGCGGCGCGGTCGAGCACCGTGTCCGGCGCTCCGCCGAGCACGTCGGCCAGCGCGGAGGCCATTCGGACCGCGTCGTGGATGCCGCTGTTCATGCCGAGCCCGCCGAGCGGATTGTTCACGTGTGCGGCATCGCCCATGAGCAGCACCCGGCCGGCACGGAACCGGGAAGTCACCCGCTCGTGCACCCGATACAGGCTGGCGTGCGCGACGCGCCAGGGTCGGCCCAGATCGGCGACGCCGGTCAAACGGCCGGGGAGCCTGCGCAATTCGTGCGCGTCGGAGGTGCCCTCGGGGGTTGGCAGCAGCACCCGCCAATGGTCGGGGGTGCGCAGCAGCACCAGCCACTCGTGCGGATCGAACAGGTAGTTGATGGGCGCGATTCCGGGCAGCGCCGCGGTGAGGTCCTCCTCGACCGAGGCGACCAGGAACCGTTCCGGATAGGTGCTGCCCTCGAAATCCGCCGAGATCCCCTGCCGCACCGCCGAATGCGCGCCATCCGCGCCGAGGAGATAGTCGCAGTCCACCGGCCCGCGCGAGGTGGCGATCCGCACCCCGCGCGCATCGGCCGAAACCCCCTGCACCGCATGCGAGAACCGCACCTGGACCCCGTCGGGCAGCGCGTCCAGCAGGATCGGGGTGAGCTTGCTCTGCTCGCACTGCACCCGGTATGGGAACGCGGTATCCCCGGCCAATACACTCAGGTCGAGGGTGGCGATGGCGTCGCCGCCGCGTTCTCGATACTGGAAAGTGGAGGCCACCAAGCCTTTTCGCAGCAGTGCGTCCGCCACGTCCAGTTCCCGCAGCATATCCAGGGTGGGCGGGTGGAAGGTGGAGGCCCGGGATTCGGCCGCCAGCCCCGGACCCTGTTCCAGGACGGTCACGTCGATGCCCCGCTGTGCCAGCACCAGCGCGGCGGTCAGCCCGACCGGTCCCGCGCCCGCGATCGCGACGGTGCTCATGAGGTGTGCAGGGCGAATCGCCCCTCCACGCCGACCACCCGGGCGCCGGTGAAGAACCGCAGCGTCTCGGCGGTGCCCTCCTCGCCCAGCCCGGACACGCCCCACGCCGGGCGCGGGGTCATGAGATCGAGGCTCATCACCGACGAACCGTTGACCTTCACCTCGCCCGCGCGAATCCGGCGCGCCACCGCCAGCGCGAACTCGGTATCCGCCCCGCACACATAGGCTTCCAGCCCGTAGGGCCCGGCATTGGCCAGCCGCGCCACATCCTCGACGCTGTCGTAGGTGACGACACCGGCGACCGGACCGAACACTTCCTCGGCGAGATCCTCGGCGAGCAGCGCGGGGGCGAGGTAGTTGCCGCGGTCCGGTGGCGTCCCATAGGCCCTGTGCGCACGCCCCTCCAGCGCCGCGCGCACCCCGCGAGCGTGCCGGGAATGCACCAGCGGACCCAGTTCCGTCGCCCGGTCCAGGGGTGGGCCCATGCGCAGCGCCTCGAGCCGTTTGCCGATCGCCTCGGTCACTTCGCCTGCGCGCGTGGCGGGCACGATCAACCGCCCCAGCGCCCGGCACCACTGCCCGTTGAGGGTGGTCAGCAGTTCCGCGCCCATCCGCGCCGCGGTGTCGAGATCGGCGTCGGGCAGCACGATCAGCGGGTTGTTCCCGCCCAGTTCGAGCTGGCAGGGGCGGAACAGGGGCGCGGACACGGCGGCGATCTCGCGGCCGCCGGGCACGCCACCGGTGAAGGACACCGCCTTGATGCGGGGATCGGCCAC
>NZ_JBSGBY010000522.1:0-6102 GCF_053601505.1 Nocardia sp. NPDC004722 | reverse complement strand
AGCCGAATCCGCGATTGGGGCTGTAGACGGGCGGCAGGTCGTAGTCGCGGCCGAAGTTCTGCAGGGCCGCCGCCTGCCAATAGTTCTGGGCGATGATCACTTTCGGCCGCTCGGCCTCGGGCAGCGACCGGTAGGCGTCGGCGACCTTGGCGGTCAGATCCGACCAACCGGAGTTGCCGTAGATGCCGGTCCGCACCGCGAATTCGGCCTGGGTCTTGATCGCCCCGCGAATGTGGGAGGCCGGTTGCGGCAGCACGATGACCAGCACGCCGATGATGATCAGCGACAGCGCCACGATGGGCCCGGCGATGACGCGCAGCGTGCGCCCGCCGCGGTCGTGCCGCGAATAGGGCAGGGCGGCCGCGCCGATACCGAACAGCACCGGCAGGAATCCCGCTGTGTAGTACGGCCGTCCGTGCCCGAGCAGGATGACCGCGATCAGCAGGCCGGAGGCGACGAGCATGAACAGGTAGGGCCGCAGCCAGCGCTGCTTGGCCAGACACCAGAAGGCCCACGCGCACAGCAGCCCACCGAGCAGGCCGGTGAGTCCGATCATCTGCGGGATGCAGGCGAGCGGTCCGCCGCCGGCCGCGTCCTGTTCGGCCCCGATCACCTTGCTCATGGCCAGCGCGGGCCAGCCGTGCAGCTGCTGCCACCACAGCCCGGGCACGGCCGAGATCGCGAAGATCGCGATGCCCTTCCACAGCCCGCGCTGCCACAGCAGCGATCGCGGGCCCGCGAGGAGGATCGCCGCGGCCAGGCACAGCAGGATGGTCGGGATGAACCATTTGACCTGCAGGTCGATGGCGGCGATGACGCCGATGGCGAGGAACAGCCGATCGTCGCGGGTGCGGATCCAGCGGATCAGCAGCCAGATGATGGCGGCCTGCAGGGTGGCGTCGAAGGAGAAGGTGCTCAGCTGGACGGCCTGGGTGGCGGCCAGCGGCGAGACGGCGTAGGCGGTGGCGGCGACCAGCTGGGCATTGCGGGAGCCGCCGAGTTCGTAGGCGACGGCGGCGCTGATCACGACCGCGGCCGCGGTCATCAGGACGGCCGGAAGGCGAAGGACCGGAGCCGAACCGGGGGCCAGTGAGTCGGCCAGATGGGCGATGAGCGGGATGAGTACGCCTTGGTCGGCGTAGGTCAAACTGCGGTGGGCGCCGGCCGCGACGAAGTACAGTTCGTCACCGAAATAGTCGTAGCGAAACGTCGGGATGGCAAGGAATGCCCCGCTGAGGGTGGCGAGTAGCAGGACCCAGACCGTGGCGAAGGCTGGCCGCGGCGGGCTCGGTTCCTCGAGATCGACCGCGGGGGCGGCAGCATTGAGAACCATATTTCCCCGACTGAAAAAGCAGTGTTTCGAATTGTCGAAGACGCTACCGGGGCGGTTGACCAATTCTTGCCAATGTGGAAGTGATCTATTTCACACCCCATTCGGCTGCGCATTACCGCAGGGCAAGTCATGTTTCGCGGTTATTCAAGAGCGGAATGAATCGGGAACCAATGCGCCCGCTCACCTATGGCGGCGCACACAAACTGCGGCATCGCCCCGCCGCCGATCCGTACCCTGGACCCTCGTGGAGTTATCTGTCGCCCGGGCCGAGTTCGAGGACGTCGCGATCGCCTATCGGGATTCCGGGGCGACGGGCGGGCATCTCTACAGCGACACCCCGGTGCTGCTGGTGCACGGCATGGGCGGCGACGGGCACACCTGGGATCGATTCGCGGCGCAGTTGATCCGACGCGGACGGCGGGTGATCATTCCCGATCTGCGCGGGCACGGGCACAGCGCGCACGCCGACTCGTATCGATTCCCCGAATTCGGGAACGACGTACTGCGACTGTGTGATCGGCTCGAGCTCGAAACCGTGGATCTGGTCGGGCATTCGCTCGGCGGCTACGCCATTTCCTGGGTCGCCATGGAACGCCCGGAACTGGTGCGGCGCTTGGTGATCGAGGAACAGCCGCTGCCCCTGCGCTCCGGCGACGAACCGCTGCGCTTCACCCGCCGACTGCCGACCATCCCCGAACTGTGGCACGCCACCACCAGCGTGCTGCGGCATCCGCGCGCGGTACTGGCCTTCGACCGAGCCATGACCGGCGCCGCGCTCGAGCAGTTCCGCAAACCGTATCCGGAGTGGTGGGAGGGCCTGGCCGAGATCACCGCGCCCACCCTGTTCCTGCGCGGCGGGCCCGGCGGCATGGTGGACCCGGGCAAACTCGAGCAGATGGCCGCCGCGCTGGCCGACTGCACGGTGCGCACCTTCGGTTCCGGCCACAGCATCCACCGCGACCGCTACCGCGAATTCGAGGCCGAAGTGCTCCCCTTCCTGGGGCACTGAGCTGGCGCTATCTACAGTTGAACGGTGTCCGCATCCGAGCGTCCCACGCTGTGGTTTCCCGACGAACAGTCCTTCCGGGACTGGCTGACGGCCAATCACGCGGCCGTGGACGGGATTTGGCTGAAATTCGCCAAGAAGGACTCGGCCTTCACCTCCCTCGACTACGACGGCGCGCTGCGGCAGGCCCTGTGTTTCGGCTGGATCGACGGCCAGTCGCGCAAGCTCGACGACGACTTCTTCGTCATGGGTTTCACGCCCCGGCGACCGCGCAGCCAATGGTCCCAGCGCAATGTGGGCCTGGCGGGCGAGCTGATCGCCGCCGGGGTCATGCATCCGGCCGGGCAGGCCGAGATCGACCGGGCCAAGGGTGACGGGCGCTGGGAGAATGCCGTGGGCCGGGATCTGCCCCAGGACTTCCTGGACGCGCTGGCGCGGTATCCGGAGGCGGCCGCCTTCTTCGAGACGCTGCCCATGCAGTCGCGCATCGCCGTCGGCTACCACCTCGGGAGCGCGGTGCGGCCGGAGACGCGGGCGCGGCGGCTGGAGCAGGTGATTCGGAAATTGATCGACGGGAAGCCATTGTGATCGGGAAACCACTGTGACGGGGTTCGAGGGAATGCCGTGCTCGACTGCGGCACTGGAGGTTCCGCTACCCGGCAGCGCCACCCGCATCACCGGTTGGCTGTGCGTCGAGCAACCCGGGGCGTGGGGGCGCGATGTGATCGGCGACGAGGTGCTCGGGCCCGCGATCACCCCCGAACTGGCGGCCCGCACCAAGGCCGCGCACGTCCGGCCGACGCTCATCCGCCGTCCCGGGCGCACCGAATTCACCGGTGTCCGAACCGTTCTGCTCGTCAGTTCGAGACCAGGGGGCTCCTGGTGCGAGCGCTTCGAGATCAGTGATCTGCGTGAGTTGCTGGACATCGACCTGCATCTGCTCAATGGCCCGCCGCCGGGAATCGGTGTGGCCGTGACCGATCCGCTGGTGCTCGTCTGCGCCCACGGCAAGCGCGATCAGTGCTGTGCGCGGCTGGGCCGTCCCATCGCCGCGAGCCTGTCCGCCGCGCATCCGGACCGGGTGTGGGAGTGCTCGCACACCGGCGGCCACCGCTTCGCCCCCGCCGTCATCGTCCTGCCCACCGGCCTCACCTACGGCCGCCTGGACGAGGACGCGGCGCACGCCATGCTCGCCGCCGCCGACAAGGGCGAGGTATCGCTCACCGGGTTCCGCGGCCGCAGCTGCTACACCCCGGTCGAACAGGTCGCGGAAGTCGCTGTGCGCCAACGGCTCGCGGACGCCGCCTACACCCTGGCGAATCCGGGCATCGAAGCCGCCGGTCCGACCGCTGCTTCCGAGACCCTCCCGGACCACGCTCCCGAGGCAGACGTGGAACTGATCGCCGGAGTCCCGGATCCGATCGCGGGCATTGACGACCTGATCGTCGAATCGGCCCCCGACCACCCCGAACTCGTCACCGACCCGGCCACTTTCGCGGGCGCGGCCCAGGTGACGCACCGCGACGGCCGCCGCTGGCTGGTCACCGCCCGCACCGTCGCCTACGCGCCCCGCCAGGCCAGCTGCGGCGCCGCCCCCAAACCCGCCACCGCCGTGGTCGTCGACGAAATCCGCCAACTGCCCTGAGCGGCAACCCATTCGCGGCCCGCCGGATCTGCTGCGCGGCTGGCTCGGCATCGGATGCCGCCGCGGTCGGTGACGGTGTGCGCCTACTCTCTTGGGCGGTAACGGATCTCGTGTGCTGCGCTACCGGTCCGGGTCGATCGGAGTATCGGGACGGAGCGGGATGTCGACGGTTTCGCCGCGTCGGGTCACCTGGAGGCTGCTGCCCGGTGGCAGGTCCGCCGCGAGCAGGACGTCGCGGGTCACGTCCGTCGCGGCCTGCCAGTCGTCGAGCAGGAGCAGCGGGAGCTCGTCGACATAGGTGCCGTCGAGGCGGCCCACGCGGGCCGGGCCGTGTCGGGTGCTGCCCAGTCCGGCGGTGCGGAGGGCGGCGTTGAGGTGGGGTTTGAGGGTGGCGGCCAAGCCTTCTCGCGGGGCGTCGCCGGAGGGGACCGGCAAGAGGACGCGGGCGTGATAGCGGCGGGGTGGGGGTGTGGGCCGGGAATGAGTGCGCACCAGCCGACCAGGTTCGAGGCCGAGCAGGAGTTCGGTCATGACCAGGGCGCGTAGCTCGTCGGCGTCGGCCGACAGTGCGGACAGGACGGCAGGGTCGGCGCATTCCGCATCGTGCAGCGCCGTGAGCAGTGCTGTTCGATGCGGGTCGGTGGGATCGGCGGCGAAGGTCTCCGCAGCCGCTCCGACGCCGGGGTGCCGGGCCCACGGCTGTTCACGAACCATCGCACATCGGGAGCGTGCTCGCTCGACCGCGGAAGCGAGTGCGGCGAAGGGGAATTCGTCATGCTCCCGGTCGCGCATCGAATACAGCTCACCGGTCCGATGGTCCGCCGCGTCCGGGTCGTCGCGGTAAGGGTTCTCCTGCGCACTGTCCTCGAAGTACCAGCGGCCGCTTTCCTCGTCGCGGTGCCAGTCCACCCCGTACGTCCGGACGTCACCGTGGGTGGCGTACGCACGACGCTGGTAGGCATCCAGTTCCGTCAGCGTGTCGAAGGCCGCGCGCAGCAGCGGCACGGCCACCTCGGCATCGCGGTCGGTGCAGATCGGGGCGAACCGGCCGAGCAGCGCCAGCCGCGGGCCCGGATGGACGGCGTCCGGATCGGCCAAAGCGGCGGCGCGGCAGAGCAGGTCGGCCTCGGACCAGCGCAGGGTGTGCGGCTGCCAGGTGACGAGATCCTCCGCGCCGATCTCGACCGGTTCCGCCGCGCCGGGGTGGCGCAGGGACAGCGCCGAGCCGTAGGACCAGGACGTGATGTGCAGCGAGTAACCGTCACCGAGCTCGAAATCCGTTTCGAGCTCGGCGAATTCCTCGTACTCGTCGTACCCTTCGTACTCGTCGTCGTCCTCATCCGCGGTCTCCTCGTCCGCGTCGGTCTGCTGATCCTCGTCGGGTATCTCGTCCGCGTACTCGTCGAGAAAACAAGCGGCCCAAGCCCGGGCGAACACGGCATCCGACTCCTCGATCATGCCGCGATCCTGCCAGGAAAATCGCGGGCCTTCGCCGAGCGGGCTGGCTAGCATCGGGGCACGGCGATGACGAGCGTGACGAACTCCGAGCCGTAGCGGCCGGTCACCGCGAAAACGACCGATCTGAGGCGGCCGGACTTCGGCCGTGAAGGTGTGGTGGCACCGCGACCGACCCGATCGCCCACACCTCCCGGGGATAGCTACCAGGAGGTGAGAACCGATGACACGCAGTCTGTGCGGAACCTTGGCGGCGGTGTACGACACCGCGCCCGAGGCGAGGGTGACGCTCGAGGGCTGGATCCACCGGCGGCGGCAACTGGCCGCGGTGGTGTTCGTGGTGATCCGCGACCGATCCGGCCTCGCGCAGGTGGTGGTGACGGAACCCGCTGTGCGGGAACAGATCACGGGGATTCCTGAGGAGAGCGTGGTGCGGGTGACCGGTAGACTGGTCGCCAACGCCAAAGCGCCGGGCGGAGTGGAGGTCGTCGAACCCGAATTCGAGGTGCTCGGTGCGCCCGCACTACCGCCGCCGGTCGAACTGTGGCGGCCCACGCTGGGCGCGACCCTGCCTACCGTGCTCGATGCTCGCCGTCCTTCAACTGGAAGGCGCACCTGGACGACGCCACCATCGCGAAGTTCCAGCGTGAGCTGGGCGCCATT
>NZ_JBSGBY010000521.1:0-6111 GCF_053601505.1 Nocardia sp. NPDC004722 | reverse complement strand
CGCGCCACCGGCGGCCCGATCGAGGTGACGCGTCCGCGCGAGATCACCCCGATCGCCGAGGAATTCATGACCGCCGCGTCTGAGACCCTCGGCACGCCGATCATCAAGGACTACAACGGCGCGTCGCAGGAAGGCATCTCGATCTTCCAGCAGAGCGTGAAAGACGGCGTGCGCTACAGCTCTTCGCGTGGCTTCATCACCAATATGCCGAACTCGCACCTGACCGTGCTGACGCATGTGCAGGCCACCCGCGTGGTGATCGAGAACGGCCGCGCCATCGGCGTCGAGATCGCCGAGAAGAACGGCCAGCGCCGGATCGTCCGGGCCGCCAAGGAGGTCATCGTCTCCGGCGGTGTCATCGGCTCGCCGCAGCTGCTCATGCTCTCGGGCATCGGCCCGGCCGCACACCTGCGCGAACTCGGCATCGACGTGGTCGCGGACCTGCCGGTCGGCCAGAACCTGCACGACCACCTGTTCGTGCCGATGACCTTCGTGTCGAAGAAGGCCATCCACCGCGGCATCCCCACCTACTTCGCGCGCGGCATCCTCAAGGAGATGCGCAATCCGGGCAGCTCCTTCATGGGCCGCACCGTCTTCGAGGCCGCGGGCTTCGTCAAGACCAAGTTCGCCACCGGCGACCACCCGGACATGCAGATCCACACCCTGCCGTGGAGCTACCCGACGCCCAATCAGGACGAGGACAAGCTGCACCTGGTGGACCGCCGCCCGGCGCTCACCATCATGCCCTCGCTCATCTACCCGAAGAGCCGCGGCGAAATGAAGCTGGCCTCGGCGGACCCGTTCGCCTCGCCGCTCATCGATCCCGGCTACCTGACCGATCCGTGGGACACCGAGTTCCTGATCGAGGGCATCAAGATGATCCGGGAAGTCATGTCGCACAAGAGCATCGCGGGCGACATCACCGAGAACTTCTTCCCGGGCCAGGAGTGGGCCGACGAGACCGCGCTGCGGCGCGAGCTGCCCAACCGCGTGCACTCGATCTACCACCCGGTCGGCACCTGCCGCATGGGTGTGGACGAGCGCGCGGTCGTCGACCCGACGCTGAAGGTGAACGGCATCGAGGGGCTGCGCGTCGCGGACGCCTCGATCATGCCGAGCATCACCGGCGGCAACACCAACGCGCCGAGCTACATGATCGGTGAGAAGGCGGCGGAGCTCATCGGCTAGCCACCCGAACTCGCGGCGGAGTGCTGCTACTTCCCTGGTAGCTCCGCCGCGTGGATCGGCGGCTCACGACCACCGCCGATCCCTGACAGCCCCGGGCCCGCTACCTCTCGGCCCGGGGCTGTCGTTTATCCACATCCCTTCCCGAGGAGTCATCGTGTCGCTGCCCGTGGATGTCTGGCTGAACGCGCCACTGGCCGAATCCGCTTCGCGGGCACGGGAATTACGGGCGGCGGGGGTGGACGGGGTGTTCACCTTCGAAGGCGCGCACGATGTGTTTCTGCCGCTGACGCTGGCCGCCGATGCCGGGGTCGACATCATGACCAATGTGGCCATGGCGTTCCCGCGCAGTCCCATGCATCTCGCGCATACCGCCTGGGATCTGCAAGCGTTGTCCGGCGGGCGATTTCGGCTCGGGCTCGGGAGTCAGATCCGGCCGCATATCGAGCGGCGGTACGGGAGTACCTGGTCCGAGCCCGTGGAGCGGATGCGGGACACGGTGCTGGCGGTGCAGGCGATTCTGCGGGCCTGGCAGGACGGGGAACGGCTGGATTATCGGGGACGGTTCTGGCGGCACACGTTGATGACGCCGCAGTTCGATCCGGGGCCGAATCCCTTTGGGACACCGCCGGTTCTGGTGGGAGCGCTCGGGCCGCGCATGACGGAGATGGCGGCGCAGGTGGCGGATGGACTGTTGGTGATGCCGTTCAATACCGAGCGGCATTTCCGGGAGCGGACGCTGGCGGCGGTGGCGAAGGGGTTGGCGGGGGCGGAGCGGCCGTTCGAGATCATCGTGGAAGCCATTGTGGCCATGGGTGATTCGGACTCGGAGCTGATCGCAGCGCGCCGCGCCGTTCGGAATCTGCTGGCGTTCTACGGTTCCACGCCGTCGTACCGGCCGGTGCTCGAGGTCGAAGGCTGGGCGGACTTGCAGCCGGAGCTCAATCTGCTGTCCAAGCAGGGACGGTGGCAGGAGATGGCGGGGCTGATCGATGATTCGATGGTGGATGCACTGGCGGTCAGCGGGACCCCAACCGAGTGCGCCGCGCAGATCCGAAGCCGCTTCGGGGACAGTGCTTCTCGGGTCTGCTGCTATTTTCCCGGCTACCAGGTCGCCGACACCTCGATCGCCGACCTGGTAGCCGCGTTGCGCTAGCCGACCGTGATCGGCCGGTCCAGTTCGAACAGGCTGCGATGACCGGTCATATCGGTCACCACCAGCCGCGGCAGCTGCGGGCCGCGACCGTAATAGGCATGGGAGGTCACCGGGTCGGTGGTGGTCTCGTGCGAGCCGTCACCGAAGTACCAGTCGTACTGGCGAATCGCGGCCCCGGCCGCATTGGCGTCGAAACCGACGGGGGTACCCGCGTCGACCTTCGTCCGGGACGTGGTGAAGCCGTCACCGAGCGGTTCGCCGCCGCCGAACCATTCGGCCAGGCGCGGATTCAGCAGGAACGCCTCGGCGTATTTGCGCGCGCCGTCGGCATCGGGCTGTCCCACGGCCGGGACGGTCAGGCACTGCGGCAGCTCGCCGGGCCGGGGGCAGGCCAGCTGGCGCAGCGAGATCGCCTCGTCGCCCAGCGGATTCATGGCCGGGCGGCGATCCCCGGTCTGTACGGCGTCCTGGGTGAACAGACCGTCGGCGGCGGACGCGAAGGCCTCGCCCGCGGCGGTATTCGCCTCGGTCACCGCCTGCCGGAACGTCTCCGCCGACAGGCGCACGAACTCCGACCAGCGCTGGGTCAGCCCCTGCGGCACCCGGCCCGCGTCGTACCCGTGGAAATAATCGCCCAGCAGCACCTTCGGCGCGCCGGGCAGTTTGTGGGCGGCCTGCACGGCCTCGCGGGCGCCGCGCCCGCCGTAGCCGAGCTTCGCCCCGCTGAAGTAGGGGACGGTGGCGGCGGGATTCTCCGATTCCGCTCCCACACCGCCACATTCGCGGCGTACCGCGGTCGCCAGGTCCTGGGTGCCGGGTGTGACGCCGACCGGAATGCCGAAGAAGGGGTCCAGGTCGTTGAGGCAGCCGTCCATGACGACCAGATCCACCTGGTAGCCGTGCGCGTTGGCGTCGGCGGCGGCCTGTTCGAGCTGGCAGAACACATCGAGGGTGGCGTCGTCGCCGGTCGGGCAGTTCGGGTGCTGCGGCGGGGCGTCGAGGGTGGCGCCGGAACTGGTGTAGTCGTGCAGCTGGGCCTGGCGGCCGATCCGGGCGCCGAGCGTCTCGGCGAACAGGTCGGCGAAGGTGCGATCCTTGTCCAGGTTCTGTCCCCACAGCACGGAGTCGCCGACCGAAACCACATGCAGTGGACGGCATTCCCGGTTCACCCGGAAGCTCCATGGCTTGCCGTAGCCGCTCACGTCACCGCCGGGGACACGGGCGCGGGCGTCCACGCGTAGCAGCCCGTCGGGGGGTAGCTCATCGCGGCGGATGTCGAAGCCGACAGTCATCACCTCGTTCTGCACCACGGTGATACCGCTGCGAATCGGCTGGCCGCCGCCGAGGATTCGCCATTCCACCTCGGCGTGGGCCGGGACGCCGGGCGGGAAGTACACGGCGGTGGTGCCGTGTAGCGGGCCGTTGCAGGGCCCGTCGTGCGGAGTGCTGACATCGATGATGAGGGGAAGGTCGGACAAGGGGTCGGCCATCGCGGGACAGCTCGGCCCGGCGACGGTTCCGGCCAACGCGAGCACACCCGTCAAAGTCGGCAGCAACGCTGCCCGGCTCTGCCGGGATCGCCACAACTTCACATGCTCCTCCTGGGAGTTCCGCAATCTGACAGCAGACATGGTGCGGACGGGGCGGCGCGACCTTGTGAGGCGCGCCGGAATGGCCCAATTTAGGCGCGTTCTACCTGCGTATCTGCTAGACAAAGGGGATGAACGCGAGAAATCTGACACTCGCAACACTGGCCTTCGGGCTCACCTTCTGGGCCTGGAACCTCATAGGTCCGCTATCGAGCAGCTATACCAAGCAGCTGGGCCTATCCCCCGGCCAGCAGTCGCTGCTGGTCGCCACACCCGTACTGGTCGGCTCGCTGGGCCGCATCCCCGCCGGTGTGCTCACCGACAAGTTCGGCGGGCGGCTGATGTTCACGGTCATCTGCTTCGTCTCGATCATTCCGACGCTACTGGTGGGCTGGTCGAATTCCTTTGCGGCGCTGATCCTCTGGGGTTTCTTCCTGGGCATTCCCGGCACCTCGTTCGCGGTCGGCATCCCGTTCGTGAACTCCTGGTTCGAACCGGCCCGGCGCGGGTTCGCTACCGGTATGTTCGGCCTCGGCATGGGCGGCACGGCGCTCTCGGCGCTGTTCACCCCGCGCCTGGTCGATCATCTGGGTCGCGCGCAGACGCACGTGCTGATGGCCGTCGCGCTGGCGGTGCTGGGCGCGGTGATGTGGCTGTTCAGCCGTAACTCGCCGGACTGGAAGCCGGCCACCGAACCGGCGCTGCCGCGTATCCGGGAGGCGTTGCGGCTCAAGGCGACCTGGGAGGGCTCGTTCCTGTACGCGGTCGCGTTCGGCGGGTTCGTCGCGTTCTCCACCTATCTGCCGACGGTGTTGAAGAACGTCTACGAGTTCTCGCAGTCCGATGCGGGACTGCGGACGGCCGGGTTCTCGATCGCGGGCGTGCTGGCGCGGCCGCTGGGCGGCACGCTGTCGGACAAGATCGGACCGGCGCGCGTGCTGATGGTGTCGTTCGCGGGCACCGCGATCATGGCGATCGTGCTGGCGTTCAAACCGGGCCCGGAACTGCCCGCGGGTACCGCGCTGGTGTTGATGGCGTTCTTCCTGGGGCTGGGCACCGGCGGCGTGTTCGCGCTCATCGCCCGGTTGGTGGAGCCTGCCCGGGTCGGCACGGTAACCGGACTGGTCGGTGCCGCAGGTGGATTGGGCGGCTACTTCCCGCCCTTGGTCATGGGGCTGGTGTACAGCTCGCGGCACGACTACACCCTCGGGTACATCCTGCTCGCGGCGACCGCGGCGGCGGCGCTGCTCTACACGCTGAAAGTTGGCCGAGAGGTTCGCAATTGACGAGCGCCGCCGCGCTGCGATCACCAAAATGGGCCCGTGCCAGGGCAGTTGCGGGCTACAAGATCTTGTTAAGGCCGTGCCAAGCGCGGCTGGGCATCGTTTGTGTCAACGCCGGAACACACGGCGGACCCAACGAGCCACCTACCGGGAGTGGGGACGCTGGGGCCGACCCACCCACGAGGGGTGGTGGGTCGACCACAGCAAACCAACCAATCGGTACTCGACCGGGACAGCTGGCCTACCGCGAAGGGGGTGGTAGGCCAGCGCGGACCCGCTGTTATCCACCCACGAGGGGTGGCGGATAACAGCGGGTTTTTCGCATTCGAAGCTAACGGTCAGCGATCTTGTTCGTCCGATTTGTGGCCTCTGCCGCCGATCGCACGGCATCATTGAGGGCAAGAGCGCCAAGAAGATTGGGATTGACGATGGAAACCGTGGTCGTCTTCGTGCTGGCCTGCCTGATCTACTGGTGGGGCCTAGTCTGACGTGGGAGTTTGCGCGACCGCGTACAGCGCGTCCGCGATGCGGCGGCTGAAGTGGTCGGCATCCTCGGTGCCGTGCGTGAGGGCGCGCATCAGCGTCGCGCCGCGCAGGAACTCGAAGATCGCCTCGACATCGCAATCGGGCGCCGCCTGACCGGAATCCGCTGCGGCCGTGAGCAGCTCGCGCAGCGCCGCGATGGTCGGACGCTCACCGCCGTCGAGCAGGCGGCGATAGCTCTCCTGATCGTCGTGATACTCCGAGAGCAGGCCGGGGATGGCCGAGCGGGCCGCCGGATGCGCGGCCGCGGCGAGGAACAGACGCGTCCAGGCGCTGTTAGGGCGGGTCGGTTCAGGTAGCCGCGTCCCAGGCCCGCACCTGACAGGTACAGCTCACCGACGACGCCCTCGGGGAC
>NZ_JBSGBY010000520.1:0-6113 GCF_053601505.1 Nocardia sp. NPDC004722 | reverse complement strand
CTCTCCCGGCGGCGACCCGGCCGGTCGCGCCGCGGCGCGGCGTGCGGGTGGCATCGGACTCCGCGGCCTCGGCGTCGGGGGCGGTGTCCGCGGCGGCACGGGAACGGCGTCTGGCCGGGTCCTTGGGATCGGTGGAGCGGGTGCGCTGGGCGCGAGCCGTGCCCGCGCGGCCGGCGCGGGCACGGGCCTTGCGCGGTTCGGCGCTGGAATCGGTCTTGCTCTCGCGGCGGTGCAGCGCGATACGGATCGCACCGATGATCAACACCAGCACGGTGGCCAGGGCCATGGTGGGGAAGCGGTTCACCAGCGGGATGGCCAGATTCAGCAGGATCTCCCGCAGCTTGAGACTGGCGGACCCCATTAGGAGTTGGTAGAACACCGGCACCGCGAGGAACAACAGCAGCGGCGGTAACACGAGGGTGGTGAACAGTCCCCGGTAGCGGACCGCGAGAGTCGCCAGCACGCAGCCGATCACGTAGCAGGTCGCGAAGGTGTGCGTGAGGTCGTCACCGCCGTTGGCGTCGATCAGAAACCCGATGAACGTGCACGTCACGGCGATCAGGACGGCGACTCCGGCCGGGACGCCGGGAACCGACGGCAGGATCGAACGGTGCGACGGGGGCACCTCGGTTCGCTCGCGTTGGGTAACTGCCACGTCAAGCACACTAAGGCATATCCGTGTTTCGCGAGGCAGGCGACATCACGCGGGTATGCGGAATCGCATGAACCCGGCGATAGCTATCGCACCGCAGCGCTTATACCGAGCGGTTGCTCAGGCATCACCGCCTTCCACCCCGAACCCGACCGCACGCGGCCAGGATTCGACGCGGCGCACCTCCGGGACCGGGGCATCGGCGATATCCAGCTCGTGCAGCTTGCGTGCGGTCACCATGACCCGCGACTCCACCGAGGCCACCGTGTGATTGAACGCGTCGACCGCCTTGCCGAGCTGCGAACCCAGCCGGTCCAGATGGCGGCCCGTGGTGTTCAGCCGGGTGTAGAGCTCCCGGCCCAGCTGCTGGATCACCGCCATGTCCGCGGAGATCGCCTCCTGCCGCCAGCCCAGCGCGACCGTGCGGAGCAGGGCGATGAGTGTGGTGGGAGTCGCAAGGACCACATTGCGCCCGAAGGCGTATTCGAGCAGACCCGAATCGGTGTTCAGGGCCGCGTCCAGGAACGGATCGCCGGGCACGAACAGCACCACGAACTCCGGGGATGGATCGAAGGCGGCCCAGTACTCCTTGGCGGCCAGCTGATCCACATGACCGCGCAGGTGCCGGGCGTGCCGGGCCAGATGACCCTCGCGTTCGCGCGGCTCCTCGGTGGCGGCGGCGTCCAGGTAGGCGGCGCACGGCACCTTCGCGTCCACCACGATCTGGCGGCCGCCGGAGAGCCGCACCACCAGGTCCGGGCGGACCACGGTGTCGCCGCGGCGGGTCACCTGGGTGTCGAAGTCGCAGTGTTTGGCCATGCCCGCGAGTTCGACCACCCGCTCCAATTGGATCTCGCCCCAGCGGCCGCGCACCTGGGGTGCGCGCAGGGCGGCCACCAATTGACCGGTCTGGGTGGACAACTGGTGCGAGGTGCGCTGCATGCCCGCGACCTGTTCGCGCAGGCCGGAATACGCGTTGATGCGGTTGTGCTCGACCTCCTGAATGTGGCGGTTCAGAGTGCCGACCGCCTCCCGCAGCGGCTCGACCAGCGTGCCGATGGCATGCGACTGCCGCCGGGCCGCGTCCTCACTGGCCGCGCCGAGTGACTGCCGCAACAATCGCTCGTTGTCCCGCATGGCGGCCAGGCGCGCCTCGGCCACCGCCGCCCGCTGTCCCGCGCGCGCGGCATGCCCGAGCCAGCCCAGGGCCAGCCCCGAAACGAACACCAACAGCAGCGCGAACAGCATCGGTGCGGTCATGGCACGAGATAGTGCCCTACGCCACCGACAGGATGGTGAATCTGGCACCGGTGCGGCGCTTTTGACCGTGCTGTCGCGGTTGGGGGGTGCGAAGTTGTGCGGGTTCTATCGAGGGCGTGTGTGTTTGTCGGCGCAATCGCATAGCGTCTTTCGGCATGCGGATCCTGCACACCTCCGACTGGCATATCGGGCGCACCTTTCATGGCGTCGATCTGCTGATCGATCAGGAGTGTTCGCTGCGGGCCATCGCGGAATTGGTGGCATCGCAGCAAGTGGATGTGGTCGTGCTGCCGGGGGATGTGTACGACCGTTCCATTCCGAGTGCGGATGCGATTGCGGTGTGCAATCGGGGATTCGAGGCAATTCGGGCAGCGGGCGCGGTCATTGTCGCGACTTCCGGCAATCACGACTCGCCGACTCGGCTCGGTGCGCTGGGGAGTTTCGCGGCGGCGGGCGGATTGCATTTGCGCTGCCGGATCGCGGATGTGGCGCGGCCGGTGCTGCTGACGGACGAGTTCGGTGAGATCGCCTTCTACGGCATTCCGTATCTGGAGCCGGAGATCACCCGCGTGGAACTGGGGGTGCCGCAGGCTCGCTCGCACGCGGAGATCCTGGACGCGGCGATGACGCGGGTGCGCGCCGATCTCGCGGGGCGGGTGGGGACGCGGTCGGTGGTGCTCGCGCACGCCTTCGTGGTGGGCGGTGAGGCCACCGGGTCGGAGCGGTCCATTTCGGTGGGCGGGGTGGAGACCGTGCCGCGGTCGGCGTTCGATGGCATCGACTATGTGGCGCTCGGGCACCTGCACTCCCCGCAGACGCTGTCGGAGTCCGTGCGTTACTCCGGTTCACCGCTGCCGTATTCGTTCGGCGAGCGCTCACATCGCAAGGCGGTGTGGATCGTGGATCTCGACGCCGCCGGTCTGTCCACCGTCACCCGCCACGATCTCCCGATCGTGCGCGGGCTGTCGCAACTGTCCGGCCCTCTCGAAACCCTCCTGGAATCCCCGGAGCACGCCGAAGCCGAATCCCACTATGTCTCGGCCACCCTCACCGACGAGGCACGCCCAGTGGACGCCCTGCGCCGCCTGCGTGACCGCTTCCCCCACGCCGTCCATGTGGAATGGCAGCGCCCCGAAGGCAACCCGGAACTGCGCTACCGCGAACGGGTCCATGGCCGCCGCGACACCGAGATCGCCGAGAGCTTCCTCTCCGACGTCCGCGGCACCCCCACCCCCGGCGAGATGACGTGGCTCGAACGCGCCCTCGCCGCCGCCACCCACGAAAAGGACGGCCCACTACGCATTTCCGCGCAAGCGGACCTTCCCAATGAGGTCAGCGCCCCGGCGGCTGTCGGTGCCGGAGATCTGACGGCCGCCGCCGAGCCCGCCGAAGTCGTCGGCTCCTCCGCTCTTGCCGAGGTCGCCGGGCCGAGCCGGGCCGGTCGGTCGAGGGCGCGGGAGGACGCGCTGCCCGGTGCGGCCGAGGCGGTGCGGGTGGTCAGTGCGGCCGGGTTCGACGGGTCGGTGCGTGGGGCGGATGCGGCGGAGGCGGATGCGGCGCTCGGGTTGTTCGATATGGACGAATTCGGGCTCGAGCCGGGCGAATCGGACGAGGCCAACCCGGGGATGACCGCGTGAGTGTTGTGGCGCGAGCCTGCGGCGCTGCGAAACCGAGTCCTTCCGGTGTAGCGGTGCGGAGTGTTTCCAGCGTTGCGGCACAGGGCGTTTCGGCGTGTCGGGTCGTCGGTGGCGGCAGCCGGGTTGTTGGATGTGGTGTGGCGTTGAGGGAAGGGGGCGTCGGGTGCGGCTGCATCGGTTGGAGCTGACGGCGTTCGGGCCGTTCGCCGAGACGGCCGTGGTGGATTTCGACGAGCTCGGGGCGGATGGGCTGTTCCTGCTGCACGGGCAGACCGGGGCCGGGAAGACCACGGTGCTCGACGCCATCGCGTTCGCGCTCTACGGCAAGGTGCCGGGGGCGCGGGCGGAGAGCAAGCGACTGCATTCCGATCACGCGGATCAGCAGACGCCGCCGCAGGTACTGCTGGAGGCCACCCTGGGCGGTCGCCGGTTGCGCCTGATCCGCTCGCCCGAATTCCAGCGGCCCAGCAAGCGCGCCAAATCCGGCTTCGTGAACGAGAACGCCGCCGCCACCCTCGAGTGGCTCGACGGCCGCGGCCAGAACCTGTCCCGCATCCCCGACATCGGCGACGAGGTGCTGCGCCTGCTCGGCATGAGCGCCGACCAGTTCTTCCAGGTCGTGCTGCTGCCGCAGGGCGACTTCGCCCGATTCCTGCGGGCCGACAACGAGGATCGCGAGAAGCTGCTCGAAAAGCTCTTCGACACCGAGCGTTTCGGCACCGCCGAACAATGGCTGGTCGACAAGCGCAAGGCGAGCACCGCCGACCTCGAAACTCGCAAAAACGCCATCGACCGCCTGATCGCCCAGATCAGCACGGCCGCAGGCTCGCTCATCGCGGAAGCCGCCGGTCCCGCTGGATCTTCCGACGCCGTAGGATCCCTCGGTTCGGCAGGATCCCCGAGTCCCGCCGGATCGCGTAATCCTGCTCTGTCGGGCGATCCCATCGGGTCGGTCGGTCCGGGGTCGCTCGGTCCTGTCGAGGCCGTCGGGTGGTCGCGGTCATTGCTGGACGCCGCCCGTGCCAGCCGCACGACCACGGCTGCTGAACTCGCACGGCACCAGCGGGATTCGAAGGCCGTGCGGACCGCCGCCGAGGCCGAGCGTCGCCGCCACGAGCTGCTGCGCCGTCGGACAGCGGCCCGAGCCCAACTCGCCGACTTCACCGCCACCGCGGACACCCGCGCCGCCCGCCAATCAGAACTGGACCGCGCCCGCCGCGCCGAACCCGTCGCCACCGCCCTCACCGAGGCCCGTGCCGCCGCCGTCACGCTGCGCCGTCGCGTCGACGACGCCACCCGCGCCGCTGAACAACTCGCCGACCGTCTCCTGGAGCCGGCTACCGCCGAACTCCCCGGAACGACCTGGGCCGCAGCGGATCTGGCTGCGGCGGAACTGGCGGGCACCGACCTGGCCGCCGATCTGGCGGACATTCCGGCCATCGGCGTGGCCGCTCCGGCTCCAGCCGACCGATCGGGTCCGCTCGCCGGCGATGGCCTCGTCGGTCGGAGTCATCCGGCTCAACCTGCCGACATCTCGGGCGCGGACCTTGGGGGCCGGTACGGCGATACGGCCGGGAACGCGGCGAGTGTCGCCGACGCGAGCGAATCGGTCGGCGGGTGGGAGCCGGATGCGAGCGCCGAGACCGCGCCCGGAGTGCGGGATCACCTCACCTCGCCTGACTTTCGTGCCACCGAGCTGGTTCGCGCCACCGAGATAGGCGGCCCGCAGGTTGCGGAGCATGGCGTAAGCCCACGCGACGGCGATCATGCTCCGGGCAGCGGCCGTGGTCCGGAGTCCGAGCGCGGGTCGGGGCTCGAGGTGGCTGTGCAGCGGTGGAGCGCGCAGGCTGGGTCGTTGGATGAGGTGCGGGCCGACGCGGATTCGGCCACTCGATTGACCCGGGAGCTGCGTGGGCTGCGCACCGAGCAGGCGGAGTTGGACGCGCGGGCGGGCAAGCTGGCGACTCGACTCACGGAGTTGCCGGAAGTCATTGCCGGGGTGGAGGTTCGGTTGCGGGGGGCCGCGGATGCGGCGGCCGCGCTACCGGGCCTCGAGGCGGAATGTCAGCGGTTGCGGACGTCGGCCACCGCGGCAGTGGAATTGGATCGCAAGCGTGCGGAATTGACCCGCGCCGCAGCGGCGTTCGACCAGGCGCGCGCCGCGCACGAGCAGGCGTGGCGGCGGACGCAGTCGCTGCGTGAGCAGCGGATGGCCGGAATGGCGGGGGAGCTGGCGGGGCGCCTGGTCGAGGGTGAGCCCTGCACGGTGTGCGGGTCCCTCGCGCATCCGGACCCGGCGCGACCGGCCGATCATGCGGTGTCCAAGGCGGACGAGGACGCGGCCCTGACCGCGGAACGCAAGACCGAGGCCGGGCGGGAACGGGCCGGGCAGTCGGTGGCCGAGCTGGAACGGGCCGTCGAGGTGCTCGTCGAGCGCGGCGGTGCGGCGGATCGGGCGGAATTGGCTGCCGCGCTGGATGATTCGACACGGCGGTACACCGAGGCGCAGCGGCTGGCGGTGCTGGTGGACGGGCTCACGGCCGAGTTGAGCACCTTACGGGCGG
>NZ_JBSGBY010000519.1:0-6124 GCF_053601505.1 Nocardia sp. NPDC004722 | reverse complement strand
ACGCCGCCGCACTGGCCGAAGTGCCGGCCGACGGCAATTGGGAAGACGGCTGGATGGACGGGATCGCCGGTGGGCAGCTCAAGACCGGCTATCACGTCGGCTGTTCGGTGACCCTGCCCAATGGCAACGTCGGGGCGATCCCCCAGGTCTATGTGCCGACCGCGAATCTGTCGTCGAGTCCCGGGGTGGCGATCATCGGGCCGAACATCCAGGTGCCCATGAGCGTCAACCTCGCCCCGGGCGAGGTGAAGGACATCGCCGTCGCCGACAAGGATCTGATTCCGGGCAAGCAGGTCCAGATCATCATTCGCGATTTCCACATCGCGGTGAATCAGTGCGCCGGGCCGGTCTCCATCCGGCAGTACACCTACATCTACGCCAAATCCGCCGAAACCGATGACAGCGGTGCGGTTTTCGGCGACCCCACCTGGTTGTAACCCGGTTCGGACACGCACCGGGCTCCGAGCCATCGCCATGGCCTGACCTCCGCCCCTGGGAGCCTCCGCATGATCTCTCGCACGTTCATGTCCCGCAGGTGGTCCGGGCGGTGTGCCGCCACGGCCGTCCTCGCGGTCGCGACGCTGTCGCTGCCGGTCGGCATGCTGTCGGCGCCTGCCGGGTTGCTGTCGCCGGTCGGGTTCGGACGGTTACCCGTGGCGCACGCCGAGCCCGGGGATCATCCGATCGCGTTGCAGAGCCTGGGACTGGGCAAGTCGCTGCAATTCCCCGGGCGTGAGCACGAGGTGACGCTCACGCTGCCGCTGCTGCCGGGCCTCGCGCCGACCGCGATCACCGGCACCGTGCAGGCGCCGCCCACCCTGGCGCGGGGCAGCATCGAGGCCCGCTCGGATCAGCGGCTGCTGGATCGGGTGGGGCTGCCGCAGGATCCGCGTGCGCCGATCCGGATCTCCCTGGCCGGGGCCAAGCTTCAGGGTGCGGCCGTGAGTGTCGCCTTGACCTCGGCATTGCTGCCGGACGCCGGTATCTGCCCGGAGGATTGGCAGGGGCAGCCGCTGACGCTGACCGATGCCGCGGTGATCTACTCCGGCGAGGAGGCGCAGCCGTCGACGGTGGCGGAATTCCTGCCGCCGGTGCTGAATCGGCTGACCGTGTACACCCCGGCGCAGCCGTCGACCACCGAGAGCTCCGCGGTGCTGTCGCTGACCACGGCGGTGACCGCGCGCTACGCGAATCAGCCTGTCGCGGTGGATATCCGGCCGATCGCGAGCGGCGCGACACCGCCCGATCATCCGCCCGCCTTCCTGGAACGGCAGATCGTGGTGCGCGAGGCCGCCGACGCCGGGCTGCGCCTGACCACCGGGCCCGCGCCGCTGCTGACCGTCTCCGGTGACGCGAAGGCGCTGCCGACCCAGATGCGTTTGCTCACCAGCGATCTCGCCAAGGCGGCGCTGGGCACCTCGGCCACCGCGCTGGGCCTGCCCGCGGCCCCGCAGCTGGCCCCGGAAACCACCACGCTGGCCGCGCTGGGACAGAACCGGCTCAGCGCGACCGCCATCGGGTATGTGCGCATCGACTTCACCGTCGATATGACCCGGCTGGGACGGCCGTCGCGGAATGTGCGAATCAACCTGTACGGCAATCACACTCCGCTGCCGGACACCCTCAACGGTCAGCTCGCCGTGACCGTCGGGGACCGGCAGCTCGCGGCCTGGCCGGTGACCTCGTCGGGGCATTTCGACGGGTGGGTCGACATCCCGAACGCGCTGCTGACCCGCTTCACCACGGTGTCGGTGACCCTGCAGCAGGCGGGGCTGACCCACGGGTGTGGGCTCGAGCAGCCGGTGACGCTCACCATCGATCCCGACGGCGCCGTGCAGAGCGATACGGCGACCCCGCCGGTGCCGGGCGGTCTGGGCGCGGTGCCGCAGGGCCTGTTGCCGCGGGTCCAGATCGGTATGAAGACACCGGGATTCGCCGATACCGTGCGCGCCGCGCAGGTGCTGATCGCGGTGCAGCGGCTCACCTCGGTGCCGTTGCGCCCGGAGCTGGTGAGCTTCGACGACGCGGTCCGCTCGACCCTGCCCGCCGTACTGATCGCCGCCGACGGCGATGTCCCGCAATCGATCACGCTGCCGCTGTCGCGCAGCGGCGAGACGCTCACCGTCTACGGCGACGACGCGGAACTGGAGACGAAGATCGACCTGCGCCCGCCGCTGAATTTCGGTTCGCTGCAGGCCACCTGGACCGGGAAGCGGACGGTGGTCGTCGCCACCTCCACCCAGTCCCCCGAGCACCTGGACCGGCTGCTGACCTGGCTGGTGGCCGATCCGGATCGGTCCTTCCGGCTGAGCGGCCCGACGCTGCTGCAGGTGGGGGACCGGGAGCCGGAGCTGTTCGATCCGGCCGTGAACCTGGCCGCCGAGATCGCCGCCAACGGGTCCGGCAATTCGCCGATTCCGCTGGCCCGGCGGCTCGCGCTCGGCGGCGGGGTGGCGCTGGCGGCGGGTCTGCTGGCGGCGGTGGTGATCCTGCTACCGCGGCGACGCCGGCGCTGATCATGACCACCGCCACCGGATCTCGCACCCCGGGCCGGACCGTACCGTGGCTGACACTCGCACGGTTCGGCCTGGTGGTCGCCGCCACACTGCTGGCGTTCCGGCATCTGTTCGCCGAACTGGCCGAGGATGTGCGGCAGGGCTCGGACATCGGCTACATCTTCGCGGTACCGGTGCTCGGTGTGTTCGCGACCCTCGGGCTCGCGCTGCGCCGCCGTCCGGAGTTGCCGATCTACGACCGGCAGACCGACATCATCGTGGGGTTGCTCGGCTCGGTGGCGACCATCGCGCTGCTGGGACTGCTGGTGCAGCGCTACCCCTACGAATACGAAGTGCTGCACCTGGATCTGATCGCGCTGCCGCTGTTCGTGATGAGCATGAGCATCCTGCTGTTCGGGCTGCGGCCGGTGTTCCGGTTCTGGCCCGCCTGGCTGCTGGTGCTGCTGTGCTCGATCCCGACGTTCTATCTACAGGCGGTCATCACGCTGGGCGGCGGTCACCGGGCGGCGGCCGAGGCGATTCTGATTCCGGCGGCCGCGGCGGCGGCCATCGCGGCGGGCCGTACCCGCAGGCGGGCGCTGGTGGCCGCGGCGTGCGCGCTGGTGTTCGGTGTGATCACCCTGGTGGTGCTGCGGATCTGGTTCATCGACGCGCCGCTGTTCGCCTATCAGATGATTCCGCCCTGCGTCGCGGTGTTCGCGACGGCGACGATCATGTACCTCGATCACCGCAACTGGACCTCGGTGCGGCCGCTGGGCCGGTCACTGATGCCGGTGACGGCCAAGCGGTCGTGGAGCGCGGCCGCGGCGGTGGTGTTCTCGACCGTGGTCGTGATGCTGATCCCACTGCCTGCCGAATATCTGATCAGCGCACCGAAATTCGCCGGGCTGACGGTGGCCGAAACACCGCAGGTGACGCCGGGCTGGCAGCTGCTGGGGGAACGTCAATATCCCTGGGCACCGCGCTATTTCGGGCACGGCACCTCCTGGACCCGGCAGGGCTGGCAGGCCGCGCGCGGGAATCCGCAGTGGGACAAGGAATCCCGACGTCGCCGCATCATGGTCGATATCGTGCGCTCCGACGAGCCGCACACCCTGGGGCGCTATCCGGAGTTCGTGATGTACCGGCTCAGCCAGCCACGCATCAGCCCGCCGGTGCGCGTCGACCTCGGGCACGGGGTGACCGCCCGGCTCAATACCGTGCTCGACGACCGGCGGCTGCTGAGCTGGACGTGGCTGAGCTGGACCTGGCAGGGGCGCGACGGCACCGAGCGAATCAGCCTGGTGGCGGCCGACAATCACCTGCCCGACGCCGAGTTCCCGCAACCGGAGCCGTCAGTCACCGGGACCTTCGAGAACCTGATGCACCAGATTCTGCGCGGCAATGCGGTGATCACCGACCCGGAATCCGAGGCGGGCGACCCGGATTCCGAGCACAAGGACCGCGACATGCTGACCGAGGTGGCGCGCGCGATCGTGTCGACGGGAGCCGGTGATGAGCACTGATCCGCCCGAGATGAGCACCGATCTGCCGGGTCTGGCCACGCCCGAGGAGCGAGAGCACGCGCTGCACGTCGCGGTGCACGGTCTGCGGGAGAACGATCCGATGGCCTCGGCCTCGGTGGCCTTCCTACCGTGGCAACGCAATTCGGCGATCGCGGTGGCGGTGCTGGCGGTGGTGTGCGCGGTGTTCTTCCCGCTGCCGACGGTGACCGTGCTGGTGGCGGCGTGCACGGTCGGCTACATGGCGGTCATGGTGGACCGGGTGCTGATCTTCGCGCGCGGCATGTCCCGCGACGCCATCCTCACCGTGGACGACGACACCGCGCGGGCGCTGCCCGAGAAGGATCTGCCGCCGTACACGATCCTGGTGCCCGCCTACGGTGAGCCCGAGGTGGTCGGCGATCTCATCGCGGCGCTCAACGGCCTGGACTATCCCCGCGACAAGATGCAGGCGCTGCTGCTGCTCGAAGAGGACGACGATCCCACCATCGACGCCGCCCGCGCCGCCGGAATCGGCACGGCCGGAAGCGAACACATCACCATCGTGCTGGTGCCCGCCGCCGATCCGCGCACCAAACCGAAGGCCTGCAACTACGGATTGCACGCCGCCACCGGCGATATCGTCACCATCTACGACGCCGAGGACATTCCCGACCCGCTGCAACTGCGGCGGGTGGTGGCGGCGTTCCGGACGCTGCCGCGCTCGGTGGTGTGCATCCAGGCCAAGCTGGCCTTCCACAATGCCCGGCAGAATCTGCTGACCGCCTGGTTCACCATGGATTACGGGCTGTGGTTCGGATTCCTGCTGCCGGGGTTGATGCGTTCGAGCGCGCCGATTCCCTTGGGCGGCACCTCGAATCACTTCCGGCGCAATGTGCTGGTGGCGATCGGGGCGTGGGATCCGTACAACGTGACCGAGGACGCCGACCTCGGGGTGCGGATCGCGGCGCGCGGATACTCCACGGCCGTCATCGATTCGGTGACGCTCGAAGAGGCCAATCCCGATCCGATCAACTGGATCCGGCAGCGGTCGCGCTGGTACAAGGGCTATCTGCAGAGCTGGCTGGTGCACGCGCGCCGGCCCCGGGAACTGTGGCGCAAGATCGGGCCGACCAGCTTCCTGCGGTTCACGCTGATCCTGGCGGGCACGCCGATCATCGCGTGCCTGAACCTGATCTTCTGGTTCGTCACGCTGGCCTGGGTGCTGGGGCAGCCGGAGGTGATCGAGCGGATCTTCCCGGCGGCGGTGTACTTTCCGGCGCTCATCGCGCTGGTGCTCGGCAATGCGGCGACGGTGTACATGAATCTGGTGGCGTGCCGGGAGAACGGGCGGCCGGATCTGCTGCTGGCGTGTCTGCTGTCGCCGCTGTACTGGCTGCTGATGGCGGTCGCCTCCACCAAGGGGTGCTGGCAGCTGTTGCGCAATCCGTCGTACTGGGAGAAGACGTTTCACGGTCTGGGTACCACCGACAGCTCGACTTCGGCGGAGGGCGCGTCATGAACCGGATACGCACACCGCAATTGATCTTCGCCGGGTCTACGGCGCTGTACCTGGGCACGGGCGCGTTCGTGACCGCGGGGCGCGCCGATCTGATGGGCGACGCGTTGAGCCGGGTGTCGGCCACGCAGTCGGCGCTGCTGAGCCGGGACCCGCACCTGTCGGCGATCGGGTTCGTGTTCACGCCGCTCACCTCGTTGGCGCAGTTGCCGTTCGTGGCGGTGTCGGGGTGGCTGCCCGGCATCACCCGGTGGGGGCTGTCCGGGGTGCTGATGACGGCGCTGTTCATGGCCGGGGCGGTGACCATGGTGTGGGGCATCGGCGTGGATCGTGGTGCGCCGCGCTGGTTGTGCGGGCTGGTGACCGCGGTGTTCGCGATCAATCCGATGGTGGTGTTCTACGGCGGCAACGGGATGAGCGAGGCGCTGTTCCTGTTCTGTCTGTGCTGGGCGGCGCGGCGGCTGATGCGGTGGATGCGCACCGATGACGTGGATGATCTGGTGGCGTGCGGGATCGCGCTCGGGCTGGGCTATCTGACCCGCTACGACGCGCTGGCGCCGGCGGCCGCGGCGGCCACGTTGGTGTTCGCGGTGAGCTGGTGGCGGCGG
>NZ_JBSGBY010000518.1:0-6131 GCF_053601505.1 Nocardia sp. NPDC004722 | reverse complement strand
GGCTGGCGGGCCTGGCCCGCCAGCGTGCCGCCCGACGATCTGCATGTGGCCCTGCTGGTGGGCCGGGTGGGCGCTGGCGTCGCGCCCGGCACCGATGTGCGCCTGGACGGCGTGCGGGTCGGATCGGTCACCGCCATCGATGCCGCCGGTGGCGGTCGGCAGCGAATCACCCTGGATCTCAACGGCTCTCAGTTGTTCGGTCTGACCGATGCGGTGGCGCTGGATTACGCGCCCGGGAACCTGTTCGGGATCAGCTCGGTCGAATTGCGTTCGGGTACCGGCGGTTCGGCACTCGCCGATGGCGTGACCGTGGATCTCACCGGCGATTCCGGCCGGGTCCGCGACGCCACCCTGGCCACGCTGCTGAAGTCGACCGGCACCCTCACCGATCGGGTGCTGACCCCCGAACTGGTGGAGTTGTTGCGCCGGTTCGCCCATGATGTCGACGGTTTCATTCCCCTGTTGCAGGCCGTCGGCACGACCGCCCGTTCGTTCGCCGAAACCCAGCAGCTGCCACCGTCATTGCTGTTCGACCGGTACGGGTCGGCGCTGACCGGACTGCCGCCCATGCTGACCGGCGGGCTGGCGGTGCTGTGGGCGTCCTACGCCAACGCGCATCTGAAGACCGATGAGCAGGTGCAGCGCTACGGCGAGATGTTCGATCGGATTCGTGGTGATCTGCTGCCGGTGGCCACCGCCATGCTGGGTACCTCACAGCAGTATTTCCAGGGGCTGATGCCCATGGGCAGCGTGATCCTGGATCGGATCGCCGCCTCGGTCAGCACGCCTGAGCGCTCATCCCAGCAGCTCACCGACCTGCTCACCCGGCTGGGCGCGGCCTTCCACGACAGCCCGGACGGGCCGGTGCTCGACACGTCGGTGCAGCTGGTTCCCGCACTGGCGCAACCGCTTTCGGCCCAACTCGGCCAGACCACGCAGGAGGTCCCGCGATGAGAACTCCCGCTCTGCTCCTGCGCGTCGGCACCGCCGTCGTGGTCATGACGGTGGTGCTGATCGGCGTGTTCCGCGTGGTCGAGCGCCCGGTCAGCGGCCGGACGGACACCTACACAGCGCTTTTCACCGACGCGAACGGCGTCCGCGCGGGCGACGATGTGCGTCTGTACGGGGTGCAGGTCGGCAAGGTCGAGAAGGTGGGACTGTCGGGCAGCCTGGCCCGGGTGCGGTTCACCGTGAGCCGCGACCATCCGGTCTTCGCGAACACGAAGATCGCGGTGCGCTTCCAGAACCTCACCGGCTTCCGCTATCTGGATCTCCAGCAGCCCGACCAGCCCGCAGGCCGCCGGGCGCCCGCGAACACCTTCACCACCGCGGAAACCGTGCCCGCCTTCGACATCACGACGCTGTTCAAGGGTCTGCAACCGGTGCTGGCACAGATGGAACCCGATGACCTCAACCAGTTCGCGACCTCCGTGCTGGCGGTCATCCAGGGCGACGGCACCGGTCTCGGTCCGGCGCTGGGCGGTATCGAGAAGCTCAGCCATTACGCCACCGATCGGCAGGCGGTGCTGTCGACGCTGGTCGCGAATCTGTCGCAGATCTCCGAGCATATGGGCGGCAAGTCGGGCAATGCCATCAAGCTGCTCACGAATATGACGGACCTGTTCGTCACCATCAGTGACAAGCTGCCCGGGCTGATCCAGTTCTCCGCCACCATTCCGCCGGTGCTGCAACCGCTTCGGGACCTGCTCACCGTGCTCGGTGTCACCGGGGCCCGCGACCGCGACCTGGACACCGTCCTGAAGCAGGCGTTCCCGGATCCGCAGCAGGCGGTGGCGGTGTTCGGTCACTTGCCGGGGCTTATCCAGGCCATGACCGCCGCGGTGCCGCAGACCGGTCCCGACGCCACACTCACCTGTTCGCACGGCCCGGCCACCGCGCCCGAGCCGCTGCGCCTGCTCATCGCCGGACAGAGGATCACGCTGTGCCAGAACTGAGACTGCGATGGCCGGACCTGACATGGCGGCGGCGCACCGGACCCCGTGAACCACGTGACGACATCCGCTGGGGCATAGCCGGATTGGCCGTCGTCGTGCTGCTCGTCATTGCGATCGGCGCGGTGTACGCCACCGGCACCACCCCCGAGCACACCTACCGCGCCGACCTCGCGCAGGCGGGCACCATCCGCACCGGCGACGATGTGCGCGTCGCGGGGATCCCGGTGGGCAAGGTGAAATCCCTGACCCTGCTGGCGGATCGGGTGCGCATGGAGTTCAGCGTCGACGCCGACACCGTCGTCGGCGATCAGAGCACCCTGGACGTGCGCATGCTGACCGTGGTCGGCGGGTACTACCTGGCGCTGTCCCCCGCGGGCACGAAACCGCTGGGCGACACGGTGATTCCGCAGGAGCGGGTGCTGCTGCCCTACAGCCTCACCCGCGCCTTCCAGGACGCCGTCGATCCGGTCGCCAAGATCGACGGCGGGGTGCTGCGCCAGGACATGGCGGCGGTGTCCCAATCGGTCAGCGGCAGTCCGGATTCGGTGCGCGCGGCCCTGCACGCGGCCGGTGACCTGGTCGGCATCCTGGACAAACAGAACGCCGACATCTCGCGCACCCTGACCATGGCCGACGAGTATCTCTCGGCCCTGAACGCGAATTCCGATGTGCTGGCCCGGCTGATGAACACCTTCGGCACGCTCGAGGAGCTGATTCGCGACAACAAGGTGGTGGTGTCGCAGGCGCTGCGCGATCTCGCGGCCGTGGCCACCGATTTCACGCCGCTGGGCCGGGCCTGGGACAACGGCTTGAAGGATCGCGCGCAGCCGTTGGCCGACGCGATCCCGAAGCTGAGCGAGCTCGGCGATCGGCTGGGCGCGCTGCTGGATTCGGTGCGCGGCCTGGAGCAACGTCTGCAACCGCTGCTCCCGGCGGGCGGCGGCGTCAGCGTCGATCAGTCGGGCGGGACCGTACCGGTCGCGTCGATCTGCGTCCCCGTGCCCGGAGGAGGGTGCTGATGTTGAAACGAGTACTGGGCTCGCGCGGGTTCATGTCGATCACGGTGGTGCTCGCGCTGGTGCTGGCGGCCGGGATCGGTTGGCGCCTGAGCAAACCCGAGCCGCCGACGCGCGGCTACTGCGCGGAGATGCCCGACACCATCGGGCTTTATCAGGGCAGCGCCGTCGCGATTCTCGGCATTCCGGTCGGCCGGGTCACCGAGATCAGTCCGCACGGGGCCACCGCCCTCGTGAAGTTCACCGTCCGCGCCGACCGCAAACTGCCGCCGGATGTCGGCGCGGTGACCGTGAGCGACACCCTCGTCTCCGACCGCACCCTCACGCTGATCGGGGCCGAACCCACCGGGGCGGCCTGGGATCCGGGCACCTGCATCACCAAAACCCTGACGCCCAAGAGTCTTTCGCAGACCTTCGCCGCACTGACCGGACTGGTCGACGGCCTGAATGGCGACGCCGGTCAGCGCACGGCCCTCGCGAACGGCCTCGACTCGCTGGATGCCGCGACCACCGGCACCGGCGACGAGATCAACGGCCTCATCCAGCAGCTGTCCAAGGCGCTCGCCTCCCCCGACGCCGCCATCGGCCATCTCGGGCGACTACTCGACGCGCTCACCGAGCTCGCCCACCGCGCCCGCAACGGCTGGCCGCACATGCAGGAGGTGACCGTCGGTCTGCCGCAGGCGTTCACCGATATCGTCAACCTGGCCTTCCCGCCCATCATCGACCTGGTGGCGGCGCTGACCAATGTGCTGCCGCAGGCCAATGACGCCATCATGATGCTGGCCGCGCCCGCGCTGAAGCGGCTCGACACCGCGAACCTCGCGCGGCTGATCGCTTCGGGGGTGGGGTCGCTGACCCAGGTGATCGGGATGGCCCCGGCGGTCGCGACCGGTTTCGCCACCGCGCTCGACCCCGGCACCGGGCAGTTCACGCTCGGTTACGCGGCACCGAAACTGGCGCTCGCACAGTCTGATTCGGATCGACTTTGTGCGGCCGTGCAGACGCTCACCGGGACGGGCTGTCAGGCGAATGGCGGGGTGGTCACGGTACCCGCGGTCCCCGCGCTGCTGGCGGCGGTGAGCGCGCGATGAGGACTTGGCGTCGAGCCGGAGTGCACGTAATCACCTGTATCACACTGCTTTTCGCTGTCAGCGCCTGCGATATGCAGCCCGCCGACATCCCCGTTCCCGGTTCGGGGGTCTCCGGACCCACATACACCCTGCGCATCGAGTTCGCCGATGTGCTCAACCTGCCACAGGGCGCGAAGGTGCTCGCCGACGGCGTGCGGGTGGGTCAGCTGACCCATGTCACCCTGGTGGACGCGGTGCCCGCGAACGGTGACCGTCCCGCGAAGGCCGGGTACGCCATCGCCGATATCGACGTGCGCACCTCGGTGCGGCTGCCGGTCGGCACCACCGCCGAACTGCGGCAGGACACCCCACTCGGCGATGTCCACATCGCGCTGTCCGAGCCCGCGAATTCCGGTGCGGCACAATTGCGGCCGGGCGCGACCATCCCGCTCGCCGATACCACCCGCTCACCCTCGATCGAGGATGTGCTGGCCGGGCTGTCGACGTTCATCGGCAGCGGCGCGGTCGCCGACTTCCAGGACATCGTGCGCAAGATGAACGGGGTGATGCCGCGCGATGCGGCCGATACCGCGCGCATCGCCGGGGTGCTGGGGGCCGACTTCACCGACCTGGGTGACCATCTCGCCTCGGTCGATGCCCTGCTGGACGGTTTGCAGGCCACCGTGAACGACGGGGTGACCAAGAACGAGCCCATGCTCGATGGCCTGCTCACCCCCTACGGCGTGCAGCACACCACCGATGCCATCAATGCCGAGATCGGCGTCATCTTCGTGCTCACCGCGCTCGGGCCGCTGGGTCCGTCCGCGGCCTGGCTCGGTCCGCTGGTCGGATCGCTGGACGGCGCGGCGAAGGCGGTGGTGCCGATGCTGTTCGGCGGCCATCCGCTCGACAGTGATTCGCCGTCGAACATGAAGCTGCTCACCGATCTCATTCAGAACAAGCTGATTCCGTTCGCCGAACGCGGACCCAAGGTGAACCTGGTCGGGGTGAGCGTCGAGGGGCTCTCGGCGGGCGACCGCACCGACCGCATCGTCGACACCCTGCGCATGATCGGAGCGGTGCGATGAATACCCGTACCCTGCTGTCGTTCTCGGCCATCGCGGCGGTGCTGCTGCTGGGCGTCGCCTATATGACCGTCGGCGTCCTGCATCTCGATCCGCGGCGCGGCTGGTTCACCACCGAACTGCGCCTGGACAATTCGGGTGGACTCGGGGTGAATTCGCCGATCCTGTTGACCGGCATCCAGATCGGCCGCACCGTGGCCGTCGACAAGCAGGCGCACGGGGTACGGGTGCGGCTGCGCATCGACGACCGGTACCGCGTCCCGGTCGCCAGCGAGGTGCGCATCGAACAGCTCTCGGCGCTCGGCGAGCCCTATCTGGAATTCGCGCCACCGTCGGCGGCGGGGCCGTATCTGGCCGACGGCCAGGTCATCTCAGCCGAGCGGGTGCATGCGCCGACGACCGTCACCGATCTCGCGGCGCGCGTGGTGGATCTGCTGAACCAACTGCATCCGGAGTCGATCGGCCACCTGGTCGCCACCTTCGACCGGGCGCTGGCCGGGACCGACGACGCCGTGGCGGTGCTGCAGCGGTCCACCGATCTGCTGGCCGCCACCCTGCTCAGCCGCACCGCCGCCATCCGGCAACTGTTCACCGATCTCCAGGCGATGGGCGGGAATATGGAGTGGCTCGGCCCCTCCCTCGCGGCCGCGGGGCCGCAGCTCGGCCAGTTCGGCGTCACGCTCAACGACATCGTCGCCAATGGCGCGGCACTGGCCGAAAGCCGGCCGGTGGAGTCGTATTTCACCGGCGACGGCATGGTCCCGTTCCTGAAGTCCCTCGACACGCTGATCGCGCAGATCGGGCCCGGACTGACCCCGCTGGGACCGGCCCTCGACCCGGTGGTGCGGGACGCGGTGGGACGCACCCCCGCCCTCGACATCAGCGCCCTCATCGACCAGGCCCTGCGCGGCGTCGGCGACGACGGCGCGGTGCACTTCCGGGTCGGCCTCAAATAGCCACGACCCCAGCCTCTTCGGCGAAAGGACAGCAATGACCACGACC